>JAIBBI010000056.1 GCA_019694755.1 Gemmataceae bacterium | reverse complement strand
GACGACCCGGAGGGCGTCGAGGCATACTGGCACCGGCGATTCGCCGCCAAGCGCAAAGAGGGCGAGTGGTTCGCCCTCACGCCGCAGGATGTCCGCGCGTTCAAGCGGTGGCGGCGCATCTACTGAGGTCGCAGACGCCGAACCAGGCGCTGCAGTGGACGGCCGGCCCAGAGCGGCCGGCCGCCACTGAGCTTGGTCGTTCGGCGGCGGAGGGCTTGCGGGTGTGGCATCCGTTCGACAATGGGGCAACACTCGGCCGGCCAGGCAGCGAAGGCGGCGTCACCGTCCGCGACGAGGAGTACGAGGCCGGAGCGCGGGCCACGCTGGAGCGCGATTGCGGGTCGGCCCCGTGGACCGTGACCTGTGGCGTGTACGGCTGGTTCTTCCACACGCGGTTCCTGGGGTCGGAGGCCGAGGCCGAGTTCCCGGCCATGCTCGCCGGGCTGGCCGCGATCCTCGACGGCATCCCGCGGGCTGGTGACCCGGAGGCCGACGGCAAGATGGGTGCGGTCAGCGAGGCCATCGAGCGGTTCGTGGCCCGCTTCCCGTGAGCCGCAGACGCCGAACCAGGCGCTGCAGCAGACGGCGCTTCGTAGGTTGTTTCCAGGGTTCAGCGTCCCGAGGCGGGGCTGCTGAGCTGTGTCGTCCGGCGGCGGAGGGGCAACCCGTGGGCGAACTGCGGGACTACGAGGACGCCGACCTGCCGGCGGTGCTAGCCTTGTGGGGCCAGTGCTTCCCCGAGGTACCGGCGCCCGCGGCGTTCCGCGAGCTGGTCGCGCGGAAGCGGGCGACGCAGCCCGGCCCGTTCGTGGTGGCCGTCGACAGCGGGCGGGTGATCGGCACCGCGGTCGGCGGCGTGGACGGGATCACCGCCTGGGTGTACCTGGTGGCCGTCCACCCGGATGCCCGCCGGCGTGGGGTCGGTCGGCGGCTGGTCGGGGCGGTTGAAGGCCGGCTGCGTGGGCTGGGCGCGGTCAAGGTCGGGCTGCAAGTGCTGGCCGAGCGGTCGGACACGGTCGCGTTCTACCAGTCCCTCGGGTACGCGGTGGAGCCGAGGGTCAGCATGGCCAAGCGGCTCGCACCCGCCGAACCAGGCGCTGCAGCAGACCCCGCCTCATAGGTTGTTTCCAGGTTCAGCTCCCCTGTGGCGGTGCTGTTGAGCTGTGTCGTTAGGCCACTGGCACCATGAGCCGAAATCTTCTACTTTGGAAGTGGTCGCCGGAGTTCAATTCGGCGGCGAAGCGCAAAAAGGTCGGCTTGAAGTTTGGTGACATTACCGCGCAGTTCATGGCGAGCGGCGATCATCCTGCCATTGGCGATGCAGATATCACCGGATTTCGCGCAGCTCTTGAGGCGGTCTTTGGTGCGGATGAGTTGGCACGACCGTTCGTGTTGAAATTGCATCCCAAGTGTGCAGTTGTGAATTACTCGGAGGCGGTAAGGTTCGAGCTTGTGCCGAAGGTTGCCGATATCGGCAGAAGGTTCGGACTGAACGCATCTGAGTTTTGACTCTTAGAATTACGTGGCCTGACAATCCGCTGCACCTGACCGGGGCAGTCGCATCGTGTAGTTTGAAGTCAGCCGGACGATCGCCCCGGCAGGTGAGCTGTGTCGTTCGGCGGCGGAGGGCTTCAGCGGGTGCCGGTCCAGATCCCCGACACGCTGCGTCCGAAGTTGCTCGCACTGCGGGCCAAGCAGTTGCAGCATCCGTACCCCGACATGGTGCTGGTCGCGCAAGAAGTGGTCATCCTGACTCTGGGGTTCGGGCCTGCTATCTACTTGGGGCTGGATGGCCGGTTGCTCATCTGGCACTACATGGACGACGAACCGCTCCGTGTTACCGAGGACATCGCGGAAATCGCCGCCGGGCTGGTTATCGGGGCCAAGAACTATGACCTGCCCGAGTTGCATGACTTGTTGCCGCCGCGCCCGGCCGGGGGCGCGGGGTGCCGGGCGTGTGGCGGGCGGCGGTGGGTGCAGTTCGGGCGGCGGGTCGGCGGCGACGGGCCGAGTTGGTTGGTATGCTGGGAGTGCCGCGGGCTGGGGTGGCAAGACGCCGAACCAGACGCTGCAGCAGACGGCGGGGGCATGTAGGCTTTCTGGGGTTCAAAGCTCACTCGGCCCCCGCCGCTGCTGAGCTTGTTCGGTCGGCGACATCGCAAGGAGGCTATCGTGGGACGATGTGCTTTGGGGATGGCGCTGGTCCTACTGGCCAGCGTCTCGAGTGCCGACGACGCTCCGAAGGAACGCCCGCCGGTCAAGGAGCCGGAACTCCGGTCCGAGTTGGTCCGACGTGCGAAGGCCGACCAGGACGTGCGCGGCGAAGTCACCCAGTGGATGAAGCAGTTCGGCAACAAGGCGTTTGCCGACGAGGCGGCGTTTTTGGCGACCCTGAACTCGGAGCAGAATGACGCGTTCCAGAAGTTCGCAGACACGATGCGGCGGGTCGATACGGAGAACACGGCTTGGCTCGGCGAGATCGTTGACCGACACGGCTGGCCGACGTTCACCCTAGTTGGGAGGGACGGCGCGAACGCCGCTTGGCTGCTCGTCCAACACGCGGATCGGTCGCCGAAGTTCCAGCGGAAATGCCTCGACCTGATGGTTAAGGTGCCCCGCAATGAGGTCTCTCAAAAGAATGTCGCGTACCTGACAGACCGGGTTCTGCTGGCCGAGGGGAAAAAGCAACGATATGGCACCCAGTTCATACTGGCTGACGGCAAGTGCAAACCGCGCCCGATCGAGGACGAGGCGAATGTTGACAAACGCAGGGCGGAGGTCGATCTGCAGCCACTCGCCGCGTACCTGAAGGAGGCGGGATCTTTCTACGTCGCCCCAAGAAGTAGACGCGACGAACCAGGCGCTGCAGCAGACGGCGCCTCGTAGTTTGTTTCCGAGGTTCCGCTCCCCGAGGCGGGGCTGCTGAGTTTGTTCGTTCGGCGGCCGAGGGCACATTCACTTTAAGAGGCATGACATGAGTTTCGTGCGTCGTCTTTTCCTGAGCCGTGTCGGCCCTGAGCTGACCGGCGGGTCGGTCATTCAGCCAGTGATGACGACCGTGGGCGTGTTCACCTTCATCGCCGGGTTGCTCTACCTTCCGGCCCTTACTCCGACACGGGTAGAGATGATCGCCCTGCTCCTGCTGCTGGCCGCCGTGGCTCTGCTCTGCCACGCCGTCGGGCAACTGACTGTGATCGTCGAACGCCTCCAACGGCGAGACAACTGAGCAAGACGCCGAAGCACTGTTCGGCGGGCGTCGGGTCCGGGGTTGGGTGGGCGGGGCCCCTGTGCGTCTCCTGCCGGGCGAGCTCGTTGTGCGTCTCCCGCCCGGCGGAGTCGCCGGCTGGGGCGGCCGAGCGGGGTGGCCACCCGGGGGTGGGCCGCGAACTCCGAACCATCCGCTGCAGCAGACGGCGGGGGCATGTAGAATTTCTAGAGTTCAAAGCTCACTCGGCCCCCGCCGCTGCTGAGCGGGGTCGTTCGCCGCCTTGGTCGGCTCGATATTTTGGCGTCAATGAAAACAAACCTGACGATCCGCAACTGTGAATCGACATTTCGTTTCCAGTGCCCGAAGCTTTGGGCCGAGTTGTCTCGGACCGATTCAACCGACATCCGGCACTGCGCTTCATGCGACCGTGACGTGTTTTTCTGCGAGACAGACGAGGAGACCATCGAACACGCGAAGGCTGGTCATTGCATCGCCCGTGAACTGCCCGACGAAAAGCAGCTTCCACATGTATATCTAGGAGAACCGAAGAACGTCCCCGTTCCGACACTGGAGCAAGAAGAAGCCGCGCAGTGGTACCGACGAGAGCGAGGAATTGACGATTCAATAAAGAACGCTGACTCTGATCGCTCGTGTCCAAACTGCAGCTATCCGGCACCGCGATGGCGCGTGACGTGCCGCGTTTGTGGTTTCGAGATGGGCAGATTGGAGGGCGGCGGCTAACCAGTCGCTGCAGTTGACCGGCCACGCCCGCGATGGAGAATAGTGTTGTCGGTTGGACGTCCGTTTCCGCGGGCGGCCGGCAACTGAGCCTTATCGTTAGGTCCCCGAGCAACAAGATGCAGACAATCGATGATGGCGTGCCGACAGTTATCGTTGAGCGCGGCGACAGTTTCACAGCGGTGCCACGGTCATTCCGATCCATTATTACGAAGGAGATAGAGGCGGTATACAACGACCCTCAGTCACACTTCCGAAGTCTTGCAGCGCGCAGCCCTTTCAAGAACTTACAAACGTGGTTGCGGACAGTGACCGAAGGTGGTCGGTGGGACTTGCGGCTGCACCGCCGAAACCGCACGTCGACGTGGGCAGGATTTCGATGGGAATGCGAAACGGCGTGTAGCGCGGAAATCGGATTGCCCGATGAAAAGGACCTGGATCACTACCCGAAATCGCTTCGGCAATTCTATTCGCTCGTGGGTTTCGTTGAGTTGGGAAACGCCAACTCAGGTATCGGGCTCCAGGGACCGGGCCAACATCTGCGCCTAGATTGCATGGACTTCGACTATCACGGCGCTGACGTAGACCCCGCTGCGGCTCACCAACTTGGCAGCGATGGCAGTGAGGGAATTCTCTTCTATACGGACGACGGCCGCGGCGGTTGGGTGAGCATGGAGACGCACGAAATCCATTTACTTGGAAATCTTACGAAAACAATCGAGTGGTATTTCGGCGAAATGCTCTCTGGTCGCATACCGGAGTGGAGTTACGATTGGACCTAACCATCCGCTGCACCTCACCGGGGCGTGTCGGTCGTGTAGTTTGAAGTCAGCCGGGAATTTGCCCCGGCAGGTGAGCGAGTCGTTATGTGGCGGAGGGCGCACCGATGGCGGAAGCCGACGACTGGCGGATCACCGGCCAGGAACTCTTCCTCGCGGGGGCCACGCTGGAGTGGGCGGAGTGGCACCCGTCGCGGCCCGAGTGGGACCACGACCACTGCGAGTTCTGCTGGGTCAAGTTCGCCGGGCCGGGGCTGCCCGACGCGCTGCACGCCGGGTACGCCACCCCGGACCGGTATCGGTGGGTGTGCCCGCAGTGCGTCACGGACTTCCGGGAGCGGTTCGGGTGGCAGGTGGTTGGCAGCGCCCCAGACGCCGAACCAGGCGCTGCAGCAGACGGCGGGGCGTGATCGGTTTCTGCGACATCTAGGCCCCCTACGCCCCGCCGGCAGGTGAGCTAGTTCGTTCGGCAGCGTGAGTGAGCGTCACCGATGTCGATGATCGGAAACTATCGGCGGATCACACCCGACGAACTCGCCCAACTTCGAGCGAATCCGTCATCAATCGCTGAATTCCTCTATCCGAAAGCGGGACCCAGACCCTCGGCCGACAGACGGCTTGACATCGACAAGGCCTGGCACGCAATCCACTTCTTGCTGTGCGGTGATACTTGGGAAGGTCAACCGCCCCTTGTAAATGCGGTTCTGGGCGGTCAGCCGCTGGGTGATGTAGCCGTGGGCTACGGACCCGCCCGGTACCTTACCCCCGACGAGGTTAAGGAAACATTTGATGCGCTCGATGGTATTCCCACACATGAGCTGCTTGAGGGTTTTGATCCTCAGGCACTCGATGACGCCGAGATATATCCGCAAGGATGGTCAAGGAATTCAGCGAGTTCCGAGGACCAAGAGTACATTGGCGGAAATTACTCGTCCTTGGTCGAGTTCTTTCGCAAGGCTGCCTCAAGTGGGGACGCCATGCTGGAGTATTTGAACTAACAGAGATCGCCCTCGCTTGGTGCCGCCGCATAACAAACGGATGAAGTTGACCGGGCCGCCATCCTGCCTCGCGCGGCACTATCCCGTTGCGGGTGGCCCGGCAGGTGATCGCAGTCATTCGCCGGCGGAGGTCTTCGCAGGTGGAAGACGCCGACAAGCCGTGGGTCATTGAGCCAGCCGACGACGTGTACTGCTGGTTGGAGCAGGAGTCGTCGATCATGCTCAAGGCCGTCACCCGCTTCGGCGATCCAGTCGAGTTGGTCGCCGACGAGGCGCGTGCCATCGCGGCAGCGCTCCCGAACCTTGCCGAACGAATGGAACCACTGGCTGACGAGCGCGCCGAAAAAGGCAATGCTTCGACTCAGTGGAGTCATGGCGTAGAATAGCCCGCATCATGGCTCAGCGCGTCTACCTCGAAACGACGATACCCAGCTACCTGACCGCGTGGCCGAGCCGGGATCTGATCGTCGCCGGTCATCAGCAAGTAACCAGGGAATGGTGGCGAACTCGGCGAAGCGAGTTTGAGCTTTGTATCTCCCAATTCGTAATCGATGAAGCCAGTGTCGGAGACGCGGAAGCGGCCAGGGAGCGGCTGGTAATCCTCAGTCCGCTGCCACTGCTGGATGTTTCCGATGCGGTGGTGACACTCGCATCAGCGATCTTGCAGTCGGGAGTCATCCCGACCAAAGCCGCGCGAGACGCCGCCCACATCGCCGTTAGCGCGGTGCATGCCGTCGATTTTCTGCTAACGTGGAATTGTGCCCACATCGCCAATGCGCAGATCATCAAGAAGGTTCAGGCGATATGCACGGAGCAGGGTTTTCCATGCCCGGTGATATGTACGCCCGAGGAACTTATGGGGAATTAGCATGATCCGCGATCCGATCGTTGATGAAGTTCGCGCGATTCGCGAGGAATTGGCCGCCAAGTTCAACTTTGACATCCGCAGGATCGTGGAGGATGCCCGAAGGCGACAGGCAGCTTCTCAATCGCGCGTTGTGTCATTCGAAAAACCGAGCCAATTACCGCAGCCGACCGGGCCGGCCGTTGCGGTTTCCGATCATTCCCAACTTCCTCAGGCCGGCCCGGTGGCTGAGCGATAGATTTCGGCGACGAAGGACACACGGCGGATGATCTCCCATGCCCGATTCGGCAAGCTGCGGCTGACCAGGTTCCGGCCCGACGCCGACATCGAGGGGGTATCAGGGTGGGAGCTCATGGACCAACTCTGGGTCGGTGAGAAGGTCGGGTTCTCCGAGTGGCTGCGGCTAGAGTCCGACCCCGAAGCGCTGCGGTCGCTGGCTATCGACTTCGCTGAGTTCCCGGCGGCGGAGGCCGGGGCGGTGCTGCAAACCCTCGACTTACCGGTGCGTGCCGGCATGTCAGCCCTGGAGCTGCGGGCGCTGCTTGGCGAGCTGGCCGAAGAACTGCGGTTCTTGGCGGATCGCGTCACCTACGAGTTCGCGGTCGCCGGTCCGCCGCGTTACAACGTGTCGTGTACCGTCCTGAACGACGGTGGGTTGTCGTACTTGATGGTGATGCGCCCGTAACGGCAAGGCACGCCGAACCGTTCTCACGGCCCACCGACTCAAGTGGCGAGGAGACCCCGGGGGCGGATTCCTCATCCGCCTGACGTGACACCCGGCACCGGCGATCCTGTTGGACGCTGCTGGCTTTTGACCGGGGTGCTGCGGTAGGAACGGTCTCGCACACTCACCCCGGCGATGACACGCCGGGCTCGCCGGTCTGACTTGTATTGCCGTGGCCTGATCGCCAGAATGACCGACATCGCATGCCCGCCCTTCACGGGCGATGTCACTCCCGCGGTAGCACGGCTTGCATGGATTCTTTGGGCCGAATGTCTCTGCCCGCTGGGGCCCGGAAAAAGGTGCGCGCTCCTGTAACCTTTGCCATCGCAACGTCCACTGATTCCTATGAGACGTCTGCTCGGCTGCACCGCGATGTGCAAGCAACGGCTCAACAACCACGTTCAAAAGAGGATTGTCATGGTGATCGGCAAGTGGTTCGTCGGGTTGGTGGCACTTCTGATGTTGACGGTCTGCGCTCTCGAGGTGTCGGCCCAGGGGCCGGGTGGTCGCGGGGGGCCGGGCGGTGGTCGGGGCGGCCGGCCGAGCTTCGACAGGCTCCTGGATGCCTTCGATGCGAACGACGACGGTGCTCTGGAAGAAGACGAGGTGCCACCGCGCGTGTGGGCGCGCCTGGCGCAGGCGGATGCCAACGGCGACGGCTACGTTACCCGCAAAGAGTTCGATTCCTATCGCCCGTGAACCAGGCCGGCCAGGCGACCTGGTTTGGCATCGACTCTATAAATGTCGCCGATCCGTCTGAGCCATCAGGTTCAGCGGATGGGCGAGTTTTCAGCGGGCCGAGCCGATTCAGCCGAGGGGTATTTCCGAAGAGTCCGTCGTGATCGAGGTTATTCCAATCGGCAACGCCGTCGTTTCTGATACCGATGATGCGCGCGACATTGCCGCCGCCATATCGGGTGACGGCGAGGCCTACCGTCGCCTGGTCGGCCGTTACCAGTCGGAGGTCGCCCAGCAAATGCGATGGTTCAGTCGTGATTCCGCCGTTCGAGATGAACTGACGCATGATGTGTTTGTAGAGGCCTATTTGAGTCTGCGGAGTTATCGAGGGACGGCCCCTTGGATCCACTGGTTGCGGAAGATCGCGGTCCGGGTGGGTTATCGCTACTGGACGAGTCGCCAGGGGCGGACCTGCGAGGTCGCGCTATCCGAGGACGATTGGCAACGACTTCGCGGAAAGGTGCCGGAGCCGACCGAAGCCACCGCAGCGGCCGACCTGGTTTACGCGCTGCTCGCGCAACTTGCTTCGAGCGACCGCTTGATCCTCACCCTGCTCTACTTGGACGGTTGCACGATGGCTGAGGCAGCAGAGCGAGCGGGCTGGACGGTAGTAGGTACCAAAGTAAGGGCGTTCCGGGCACGCAATCGACTTCGCAAGCTGATCGAGGGAGGTTCCGATGAAACATGATCCCGTGGCGGCCCTGGAGCGCCTTGCCTCTCGCGCGAATGGTGAGCCGGCTTCTTCCTCGGAAGTGGCTGACCGAGTCCTCGCGACGCTTCGCTCCAATACGACCGCAACTATCCCCCTGGAGCGGGATTACCTCTTGGTCGGCACCGGCTCGCTCGTAGCGGCTTGCGCCGCCTCGTTCCTGTTCTGGGTGGCTGTCGCCGATGACTCGCTTTTGTCGCTCGCGCAGCCCTTTATCATGGTGATGCCATGACCGAGAACTTCACTGACCGGGTGCCCCCACCCCCGCCAACCGGTCGTCGTTGGCCGCGCCTTCTTCTGCTCCTGCTCATCTTTCTGTGCGGCGGCACCGTGGGAGCCGTCTGCGGCGCCTATTGGATGCGAGAACGGATGATCGCGATGATCCAGCATCCCGAACAGGTGCCCGATCGCATCCTGCCGCGATTGCGAGCGGAACTAGCCCTCAGCGAGGACCAAGCGCGTCAGGTCGAAGAAATCGTGCGGCGACGCCACGCCGCCATGGAAGCTCATCGAGCCGAAAGTTACCCAAGGCAACTCGCGGAATTCAAGGCCATGCACACCGAGGTGGCCGACCTACTGTCGCCTGAGCAACGCGGCAAGTGGTCACCGCTTTGCGATTCCGTGGAGCGGCGTTACCTTCCAGTTCGGCCGGCCGGCCCGCCTCCCATTGACCTCATTTTCTACCGCTTTGACACCAACCATGATGGCGCGCTCACGGAAGATGAAGTGCCACCGGGCATGTGGCGACGGTTGCAGATGGCCGATCTCAATGGTGATGGCAAGGTGACTCGGGAAGAGTATCAGAAGGCTCAACTGAAGGCCAACTCGGATTGAACCGTACACTTCGCGCTCGTAGGCTGCCGTCATTTGACATTGCTGCTACACCATTCATCGAGATCGGAAGAGCCGAACCGTTCTCATGGCCCACCGACTCAAGGGACGATGAGGCTCCAGAGACGGGTTCCTGATCCGCCTGACGTGACACCCGGCACCGGCGATCCTGTCGCACACTGTTGGCTTTTGACCGGGGTGCTGCGGTAGGAACGGTCTCGCACACTCACCCCGGTGATGACACGCCGGGTGTTAGCGGGCGCGCCGATCCGACTTGTATTGCCGCGGTTCGGTTGTCAGAATGACCGGCATCGCATGCCCGCCCTTCACGGGCGATGTCACCCCCGCGGTGGCACGGCATGCATGGATACTTTCGGCGGCAAACCCCGCATGCGGCACTGCTGGAATCAACCCGACGGCTTGATGATCAGTGATTCTCTCACCATTCTTCCTAAGGAGTAGCATCCATGCTGAAGTTTGTCGTTGCGAGCCTCGTACTCGTGCTCTCGGTGGCCCACGCGGCCGCCGATGAGTTTGTGGGGCACATCACCAAGTTCGAAGACGGCAAGATGACCGTCCAGAAGTCCAAAGGAACCGAAGCGCCTGAAGAAGTCACCCTGAAGTTCGACGACAACGTCAAGATCTTCCGAAGCAAATTCAACAAGGACACGCAGAAGATCGAAGCCGGCGAAGCCTACGAGGGCGGCAAAGACGCTCTGTCCAAGCAGGTCAAGGAGCACGCCGAGAATGTCAAGAAGTGGACCAAAGAAGGCAAGAAGGGATTCGGCCCCGGAGTCTTTGCCAGCATCGTCACGAACGGCGACAAAGTGACCGAACTCCGGGTCAGCGGCGGAGGCAAGAAGAAAGAGGAGAAGAAGAAAAACGACAAATGACGGCCGCTGCTGCCCCCGGGCAGCAGCTAGCCAGGCGTTTCACCAGACTACGGCGGGACATAGGTTTTTCAGGGGCCAAGTCTCACTCGCCGTTGCGGCTGGTGAACGGTCTCGTTCGAGGGCGAGGTTGCCTCATGAAGCTCGACTTACGCAAAGACTTCGACGACATCTATTCGCACCTTGTCAAGCGCGTGAAGGCTTTCGACCCGAAAACGAACCCTGGTCCGGGTGAGGGCAAGGCCGTTGCAATGATCGAAGTTGGCTTCCAGTGCGATCAGGACGGCTGGGTTGCTGTGGTCTTTGACACCCGACCCGACGCCGAGCCTGATGGGGAATGGAACTCCTATGTTGACGAGGTGCTCTTTGCTCGCAAGCACTGGCAACGGGCCCTCGAAGCGCTCGAATCGGGCACGGTGGACGTCATACTTCCCGACGGGGCAAAACGAGAACTTACCGGCGAGACGGAGTTTGAGGATTTCGTCGCGCTGTTCGGCGATCTGTTGAAACTGGTCCTCCTGAAAGCGCGGGCCGATGGAGTATTCAAGGCGCTGCCGACTGCAACAGAATGCCACCTGGGCATCGAGGAGCAAGACGGACGCTACGGGTGGCCCAGTTACGAAGATCGCGGCAAGGATGATCTGGTCTGAGAGCACCGGCCAATCAGCGGAATAAGCTGACCGGGGCCGCCATCCTGGTTTCCGCGGAATGAAGGTCTTGCAGAAGGCCCCGGCAGCTTTTCCTTGTCGTTAGGTGCTATTGAACAAATGGAGTTACGCCTTCAACAAGTCGATGTTTCTAGCGAACAGACTTTTGGGTTTCGCGTTACGTATTGTGGCGCTAAACAACGGTTGCTCCTTGCATACCCTGAAATAACTGGGCTGTCGTTTACTTCCAGTCATGGTGCGACCTGTGAATGGCGCACTGACCGGTTATCTCACGAGCCCTTAGATACGTTTGTCTTAAACCCTCAGGATGAGATATCTTTTGTTCTTCGAGTTGAAAAATCGGCCTCCGGAATTTCGGCTGGCCGTTGGAGTCTAGCATTGCAACCGGCTGAATACCGTGTTTGCTTCATCCACGAAGCCGATCCAACGAGGCCAAGTTGCAAAGATGTATTCGAGGATCGGTCCCGGCGAGACTCGTTCTTGTATTGCAGCACACCATGGAAGGGCGAGCTAACATCAAACACAATCAACGTGGCGCTGTTAGATGGCCGCACCTAACCGTTCTCATGGCCCACCGACTCAAGAGGCGATGAGACCCCTGGGGCGGATGCCTGATCCGCCTGACGTGACACCCGGCACCGGCGATCCCGTTTGACGCTGATGGCTTTCCACCTAACCGCGTCGGGATGATTCCATCGTCGGCTTCCGCGTCGGCGGTGACATGGACGCGTCGCCAGAGACCGGGGCAACACGTTATCTCGTTCTACCTTGGCGACAGGCCCGGCCCGTCACCATCGAGGCCTGAGAAGTATCCAGGCGCTGCACCTGATAGCGACCGCACATAATCTAATACGTTGTTCGAAGTCTCACCGGCCGACGCGGCAGGTGAGTTGCATCGTTCGGCCGGACGGTTTGGGGATAATGCACTCCATGTGGTGCGAACAGACCGGCGGAACGGATTCGAGGGCGGTGCTGGCACTCGCCCCGGGGGCGGACTGAACCCTCATTCATCCCACAGAAGGTGCGGAGTTCTCTTAATGGCAAGGTCTAAGCTCTACTACTGGAACCGGGATTGGCCGGGTCACGTCGGTTTCTGCATCGACCTGGAAGCGATGAGCGGCGGCGAGACGCGGGTGACGAACTTCCTCATCAACGCCCTGCTGCCGCTGGGCGCGACTGGGCTGGGCAACTATGTGAGTTGGACGGCCAACGGCGTCATGAGCGCCAAGGCGCTGACCGGCATCTCGGCCTACGCACGCTCGTTCGAAGAGGACCTCGAGGCGATCGGCCGCCCGGCCGACAAGATGATCGAGATCCCGGGGCTCGACATCCAGGCGATGAAGCAGGAATGGCTGGCGATCCGGACCAAGCAGGGGGCGACGTGGAACCTGCTCACCAAGAGCTGCGCCGTCGTCGCGCTGCGGGTGATGCGGGCCGGCGGGGCCGACGACTTGGTGCCGAGCTGGAGCAAGCGCAACCCGGGGATCATCACCCCCCAGGCGGTGTGGGTCTACGCGAAGTCCGCGGCCAAGCACGCCGCGGGATAGCGGCCCCGGCAGGTCGTTTCCCGAGTCAGCCGCGCCCGGAGGCCGCGGCTGACGAGCTGTTTCGTTCGGCTTGTCCTGTGCTCCGCCGTGGGGGGATATGCAAGTGATCGCGCTAGCCTGTTGCTTGTTGATGTTTGGGCAGGTCCCGCCCGGAGTGCAGAAAACGGACGAGTCCAGCATTCCGTTTGAACGACTTACAGTCAAGGACTCGCTCGGGAGGACGATCACGGGCTATCTGTCCCGGCCGCCGAAGGACGATACAGACAAGCCATTGCCGGTGATCCTGTTCGTCGGCGGGTCGGGATGCCAGTCGGTCTGGACCCGGCACGAGAGCGGACTGAACATTGGCCTGCAAGGCCTTCTCTTCCGACTGGCCAAGGGCCGGACCCGGGTGCTGGTCGTGGAGAAGCCCGGGGTGAAGCCGCTCGACACGCCGGTGCAGATGGGGGCGGCCACGGACGGGTCGCGGGAGTTCCTCGAACAGCACACGTTACCACGGTGGGCGATGGCCAACGCGGCGGTGCTGGAGGCCGTGTTGGCCCGGCCGGACATCGACCGCAAGCGGGTCCTGGTCGTCGGCCATTCGGAAGGCGGAATCGTCGCCGCTCGGGTGGCTGCCGAGGTGCCGGCGGTTACGCACGTCGCACCCTTGAGTTGCTCGGGTGTCACTCAAATGTTCAGTCTCGCGGAGCTGGCCCGACGCCGAGCGCCGGAGGGCCAGGCGGACGCGGCGGCGCAGGCCGTGTTCGACAAGTGGGCCGAGATCCTTGCGAAGCCCGACAGCATCGACGACTTCTGGATGGGCCATCCCTACCGCCGGTGGTCCACGTTCCTGAAATCCTCCGTGATCGATGAGTTGAAGCGGAGTAAGGCCAAAGTCTATCTCGCCCATGGCACGGCCGACCAGGCGGACTCGGTGGTCGGGTTCGATGTCATGCGTGCGGAACTCCTGGCCGCCGGGCGCGATCTGACGGTCGAGCGGATCGAAGGTGGCGATCACGGGTTCGCGGTGAAGGGACAGAGCGGGATTTCCAAGGTATTCGGCAACGTGGTGGAGTGGTTCCTTCGATAGCCTCGACGTGGCACAACCATGCGGCAGCCCGCGGGACCCAGCGCTGCAGCAGACGGCCGGGGCATGTAGCATTTCTGGGATTCATAGCTCAGCCGGCCCCCGCCGCTGCTGGGCGGGGACGTTCGGCGGCAAGACAACAAGGAGTCGAAAATGCAGCGTGTTGGGTTTCCCTTCTACTTCGCGGCGATGATCGTCATGGTGGTCGGACTCGGTGGTTGCGGCTCGTCATCATCGACCGGCGGCAAGGGTCCGGGCGGCGGCTCGAAAGGCAACAAAGACGATCTCGCCGCGCTGGGCGTGGCTTATCACGCCCATCACGACATGAAAGGCCAAGGGCCGGATTCGGCGGACGATCTCATCAACATGCTAACCGACCCCGCGAAACGGCAGGATTTCGCCAGTTCGGAAGCTTGCAAGAAACTCAAATCCGGCGAGTTCGTCTTGAACCCACGCATCCAATTTCGGGAGGTGAAAAACCTCGGCAACGTCGCCATCATCTATGAAAAGAAGGCACCCACCGATGGCGGCTTCGTGGTGCTCGGCGACGCCACCACCAAGGAATTGACGGCGGCGGAGTTTAAACAGCTCGACAGTGGCGACGACGCACGGGCGAAAAAGAAGTAGTTTTTTCAGTGGGCGCGGGACGCCCGATGCCGGTTGGCCCCACATGCCGAGCCGGGCGTTGAAACAGACAGCGGGGGCGTGTGGGCTTTTCGAGATTCAAAGCTCACTCGGCCCCCGCCGCTGCTGGGCGGGGGCGTTGGGCGACGGAGGGTTGCGGCGTGCGGTGGGTCAGTCGCCGATCCCTGGTTGCGTGCGCGGGACTCGCGGCGGTGGTCGGGGTGGCCTACGCGACCGGCCGTGCCCGCTTCCAGGAACTCATCGGCCTCGGGTCGCTCGCGGCCGTGGCCCTTTCGGTGGCGGCCCTGTTCCGTCCGGCCGAGCGGGCCCCCGGTGCCGCTCTGCTGGTGTGGGTCGTCCTGGCGGCAGTGACCGAGCAGTTCGCCTGGGCCGCAACCGACGGCGGGGTGCTCGTCGCCGCGGCTTGGCTGGTCCCCCCGGTCGCCGGCGGGGCGGTCCTCCCGGCGCGGGGGCGCTGGCTCTCGGGTGTGGGGTGCTGGGCGGCGTCGTTCGCCGGCGTGGCCGCCACCACGTACAGCGTCCACTCCGTGTACTCGGGTGCGGGGCTGATCATGGTGTGGCGGAGCTGAGCCAGCAAAGGCACGCCGATCCAGGCGCTGCAGCGGACGGCGGGGGCCGGTAGGCTTTCTCAGGCTTCCAACTTCAGCAGCCCCCGCCAATGCTGCGCGGTATCGTTCGGTGGCGGAAAGGCGCGACGATGGATGCCCTTACGGCTGAAGAACTGCAGGAAGTGCGACGCCCGCTCGCTTCGCTCCTCAGCAAGTCGGAGAAGGCGAGGCAGAAGCTTGCCCCCGGGAAGTGGCAGCACACGATGCTGGGTGACAACGTCAGAGCCTTGCGCGTCGCGCTGGCACTGATGAACGAAGCCCCCTCCGGCACGAGGAGCATCACGCGGGCCGACTTGCAGGACGCTCTCCGCGTACTCGCCATGGTGATCGTGAAGGCCGGCCAGGCGCAAGCGAAGTTCTCGCCGGGGACATCACAGCACACTCTCCAGCGAAACCGGCTCAAGGCATTGCGAATGGCGGAATCGCTGGTGAGCGCGGAGTTGGCCGGCAGTGCCCCGGACGCTGAACCAGGCGCGGCAGCAGACGGGGCGGTACGATAGGTTTCTGGGACACCACACTCGCTGGATGCTGCCCCGTTGCTGGGCGGTGTCGTTGGGCGGCGGAGGGACAGCATGGTACGGCTACGGCGGCGATGGTTGCTTTGGACGGCTCAGGTGCTCGCCGTCGTCGTGCCGGTGATCGGCTGTGTGGGCTTCTGTTGGACCTACCTGTGGAGCGATTTCTCAGCCCCGGGGATGCGGGTGTCATACCGGTATGGAGGCACGCGTGGGGCCGTCACGTTCGCCATCGTGGACCGGGCCGGGGCCCTGGTCCCGGGCGTGACGGTGGCCACCGAGAGCCATTCCGGCTGGACCCAAGACGCGACAACGGACGGGGCCGGCCGGGCCGTGATCTGGCCAGGGGAGCGAGAGGTGCTGGCCGTCCGGGTCGGCGGGCAGATGGTTCGGTTCCGGCCGCGTGAGACTTCGATCGAGGTGTTTTTCACTCCGAGCTGCGACCGAGGCTTAGTGGTCAACGTGTTTCTCGACCCGTGAGTGGTGGTCGCCCAACCGTTCTCATCGCCCACCGACTCAAGAGGCGATGCGGCCCCGGGGGCGGATTCTTCATCCGTTTGATGTAACACCCGGCACCGGCGGTCCTGTTCGGCACTGTTGGCTTGTAGTGCGTTCACCCCGGCGTTGACGCGCCGGGCTGGCCGGTCCGACTTGTACTGTCGCGGGTCGATTGTCAGAACGATCGGCGGTGCATGCCGCTCCCGCGGGCCGGGCGATTCCCGCGCTCCGGCTGCCAAGTTTCGCATGCATTCCTTTGGCTCAGGACTTCCGACCGCCAGGGCGGAAGTCGTCCGGTGCGGGACGGATCTTACTTGTGGCGGCAGCGTTACGTTGGGTGCTTCCGTTTTATAGCAATCTGTCCGCACCGCAGCGGCGTAGGATTTTAATAGTCTCAGCCGAACCGGAGGTCGTCATGAGCGGTGTGAAGACCGGAATGCGGGCCCGCGACGTGCAAGCCTTCCTGATGGTCGCGCGAAAATTCCAAGTCATCCTCCTCGTCCGGCACACGAACGCGGACTCGCTCCAGTACGTCGGCCTGCCCGGGTTCTATCCCAAGCCGGCCGCCGTGAAGGCGAAGACGGCCGACCGGGACCCGCCGGCGGAGGTCAGGTTCGGGCCGGGCGGGAAGACGGCGAAGTCGTACCACGTGGCCGGGCTGGTCGTGCATCCCGGGTTCCAGCCCAACTGTTACGTCGGGGCGAAAGTGGCCAAGGCGCAGGACTGCTGGGATCACACGATGGAAACGCTGTCGCCCATGCTCATGAACAAGCATGTGAACCTGTCGGACCCGAAGTCGTGGGCGGAGTGGGGGGTGGAGCGAAAGGGCGTCAACGCACCGCGGTGGAGCTGGAAGGTGGACGTGAACCCGGAATCGGAGCGGTTCGGCGCGCTCATGCTCCGCCGGGATGATGTGCCGTGGTCCTACGTTCACGGCGATTACGACCTGAAGGACGTGATCGTCAAAGGCTTCGAGACGGTCAACAAGCGGGATGAGGGGAAACTGGATGGGGTGAAGAACTTCACGCCGAAGCTGCCGAAGGGGCTGGAGTTCGAGACGATCCAGCAGGAGTTGAACAACCGGATGGGCGTGGAGATGGTGCAGCACGGGGCGGAGGCGCAGTTCGCCTGGCACGGCGACGAGCCGATCACGGTCCTCTTCCCGGATTGGACACACCTGATCCTGATGTCGGCGGAGACGGTGCAGAGTTGGTACGAGGACCTGAACCGGAAGTTGCTCGGCGCGGGCAAAGACTACCGGGACGACGTGTCGCGGCGGTTCCACTTTGGCCCGTCCGGGACGTTCAAGCCGGGCCAGTGGCCTTCCCAGAGCTGGGGCTAAGCGGGCGGGCGAACGAAAGCGGTCTCATGGACTGCTGACGCAAGGACGATGAAGCCCCGGGGCGGATTCCTCATTCGGCTGAAGGGGAACGGTCTCACGCATTCATCCCGGCGTTGACACGCCGGGCTCGCCATCGTGGCGGACAGGCTTGTACTGTCGCGGGTCGATTGTCAGAATGACCGGCAACGCATACCGTCCGAAGGATGCGTGCGAATCCCGCCCCAAACTACCAAAGCGGTGAAATGCATGGTTTCTTTCGGCGGCGGAGGGGCGCTGATGCGAACCGTCGAGTCGGACATGCCGTTCCCGGTCGTGTACCTTGCGGTCTTGGCCGCTCAAGTTCCGCTCTGGCTGGGCGGTGGATTGATGTGGGCCGGGCTCATGGTCGTCTCGGCCGGGTTGCACCCACTCGACGCCCTAGTCGCCGGTCTTTGGTGGGCCTTCACCATTTGGCTGTTGTGTGGCAATGTGTTGGCCGCCGGGCTGGCGTGGCGACGGACAGCCGAGTTCGACGCGCCGGATCGGTCTGCCTTCCGAGCCGCTTTGGGCCGGGCGTGCAACCGGCTCCGGCTGAAGGTGTTGGCGGAGTTGCCGGATGCAATCGTGTTGGGGCCGCGTCGGGCTCTGATACGGTTCCGGCTCCAAGAGGTGCGGATAGCATTCGCCGGCGACATGGCGACGGTCACCGGGCCGGCCCTTTGGCTAGGGACCGTGCGTCGAGGACTCACCCGCGCCCTGGCCGAATCTACTGATGCCGGGCCGGTGGGTTGAGCGCAGACGCCGAACAGTCCTCATGGCCCACCGACTCCAAAGACGATGAGGCCCCGGGGGGGTCTTCATCCGCCTGAAGTTAGATCTGGCACCTGCAATCCGGTTGAACATTGTTGGCTTTCGACCGGGGTGCCGCGGAGAGAACGGTCTCGCGCATTCACCACGGCGTTGGCACGCCGGGCTCGCCATCCCGTTGGATAGGCTTGTACTGCTGCGGATCGATCACCAGAATGACCGACATCGCATGCCCGTCCCTCACGGGCGGACGCTACCCCCACGGTAGCACGGCATGCGTGGGGTCTTTCGGCGGAAGCAAAAAGCATTTCCATGACATTCGGCGTACGCGAACTTTTGGGGAATCGTGCCGTATTCACTAACAATGAGTGGTTTGCGGTTTATGGAGTCTTGTTGCTGTCAGCGACCGACTTCAGGCTCTTCGACGGAGACGAATTCTCCATGGACGAAGACCTGAACCTGCGGATTGACGATCCCATTGCGGCAGAGAAACTGCGCGATGTTCTTCCTGCTGTTGATTCAAACAAATGGAGCTACTTTGGGCCTGCGATGCTCTTCGCCTTTACACGGAAAGACGACGAATGCTGGGTGCTCCATCATTTGCATTCCGTGTTCTTGGAACAGGTCGAAGGCAAACGTCGACTTGAAGTGGAGATTCGTGCTTTGCCGCGCGAGTGGCAAAAAAGGTATCGGATGTAGAAGAGCGAAAAAGGGCCCGGTTAAACTTCGAGCGAAACGGTCTTTCACCCAGCCTTTCTCACGGCCAACCGACTCAAGAAACACTGAGTCCCCGGGGGCGGGTTCCTCGTCCGGCTGACGGTGCACCCGACGACAAACTCGGACGCCGCGTCGCCTCCATCAACCCTGTGGGATGGCGAATTGACAGCGGAGGGACGGATCAGGAGGATGAAACGAAGCAAGCCATGGGTGCCGAGCCACTCGGTGCAGCAATCGGAGCAACGGGCATGTGCCGAAACATCAAGACGCTGTACAACTTCGATCCGCCGGCCACGGAAGAGGAAATCCGCGCGGCGGCCCTTCAATTCGTCCGCAAGCTGAGTGGATTCAATACGCCCTCCAAGGCAAATCAGGCGGCTTTCGATCGGGCGATTGAAGAGGTCACGGCCGCGGCGACGACGCTGATTTCATCGCTCGTGACATCAGCCGAGCCCCGGAATCGCGACGTGGAAGCCGAGCGAGCCATGGCACGATCCGCGGCCCGTTTCCCGCCGCGGTCTTCCAATGGAGGGCGCAGCGGTGGAACCTGACGAGCGAGCAATCCGCGAGACGCATGCGACCTGGATCGCGGCCGTCAACGCCGGCGATCTGAATCGCCTGCTCAGTATGATGGCGGACGATGTCGAGCTGCTCAGCCCCGGCCAAACGCCGACCGGCCGGGATGGATTTTCCGCCAACTTCTCGGCCGCCCACCAACAGCTTCAAGTCCGTTGCATCAGTGAATTGGAAGAAGTCGTGGTCGCGGGCGATGTCGCTTATACCCGGACCCGGGATTCGTTGTCGGTGACGCCGCGTACCGGCGGGGAGGCGGCCCAGTTCGCCGGCCATCGAATCACGGTGTACCGCAAACAGCCGGACGGCCGGTGGCTCCTCGCCCGCGACGCCCACACGCTGACTCCGGTGACGAATCCGGCATCGTGAAATGCGGAGATGCCGAGCGACGCGCTGCGGCAGTCGGCACGGGCACGTAGTCTATCGTGAGTTCACAGTTCACCGGCTTCCGCCGGTGGTTGCACGTCGAGTTCAGTTTTTGCACGGGCAGCTTATGAACACGTTCAAGCCATCCCCGGTTCTGTTGGCCATCGGCAAGACCCGGTTGCTCTGTATCGGGTGCTTCATTCTTTGTTTGGCAGCGGGCACCGGTACTGTCAGCAGGTCACACGGGGCGGAGCCGACTCCCGAAGGCGGGCCCTTGTTTCACGAGGCGGCCAAACAGTTCAAGACAATGAAGACCACACGCTATCAGCACAAGACCGAAGTGGATCAAGCATCCGGGAGCTATCGATACGACTGTGTCGGGTTCGTGTCCTACGCATTGAAACAGGCCGCACCGCAAGCCAGGGAATCAGCATTCAAGGCCCTCGACATCAAACCGGGCAGGATTCCGACACCGGGAAAGTACGCTGCCTTTTTCGCCGGCCTGGCGGAGAAGCCGCAACAGGGGTGGCAACCAGTCTCGAAAGCCTCCGAACTGCGCCCCGGTGATGTGGTGGCCTGGGAGCGGAAGACGGCGACCTCGAACGGACACGCGGTGGTGATTGCGAGCATTCCCGTGGCGGGACCGGACGATACCTGGGTGGTCACGGTTTATGACTCAACGTCATCGCCTCATGCCGATGATTCGCGCAAGACCGACGAGCGTGCCGAACCGGTGAATGAGGGCGGAAAGCGCAGCGGCCTGGGTCACGGCGTGATGGCGTTTACGGCCGACCCGAAGACCGGCGTACTCACGGGATACCGCTGGAGCCCGAAGGCGAAGACCGACACGTGCCCGATCGCCGCCGGCCGACCGACCTCATGACCTTCGAGTCGGGGCAAAAGAAAAGGACTTACGTCCGTATGACGCAAGTCCTTGGGTAATTCGAGTGCCGGGAACAGGACTTGAACCTGCACGGGGTTGCCCCCACTAGCTCCTGAGGCTAGCGCGTCTGCCAATTCCGCCACCCCGGCTTCGACTGTTATTCTTAAGGACGGAGGGGCCCGGGTCAAGCCGGGTTCGGGTCAGCCGCCGGTCGCTTTGGGTGCGGATTTGAAGTCGCCGGCCGAGAGCTGCTTCAGGGATCCGTCCTGAAGCATGACCCAGCCGCCGTTGGTGGGAGCGTCCTTTTCGTAGGCGACGATCGCGTTGCCTTTCTCGGGGCCGAGCCAGACTTTCCAAGTCACGACGACTTCGCCCTTGGCGATGGCCTGCCGGGCCATACTGGCAATGCGGGGCAATTCCTCGGGTTTGGCGGGCGGCCGCTTGAGCGTGAGCTGGGCGGAGAACCAGCCTTCGGAAAGCTCGCCGAGTTGCTCGCGGGAGTTGTAGCCCGTGAGGTGCGAGGTTCCGGCCGGCTTGCTGCCGCACCCGAGTGCGAAAAGCCCGAGCGCCAGGAGCGCGAGTCGTCGGTTCATGGTGGGTTAGAACTCGCTGCCGTCGAGGACTTCCGCGCCGTTGCGGGTGCCGAGTGCTCGCCAGACGGCGGGTTTGACATTGTCGGTCACGAAGCGGGTCGAGCCGTCGCACATGGCGACGTTGACGCCGCCGGAGTGATAGCTTCGGGCAGCCTTGTGCGCGGTGTAGTAGTCGGGTCCGCCGCAGTCGTACTGGTTGAACCCGGATCGCTCGCCGCCGCCCTGGTTGGGCACCATCGTGTGGCTGTACATGAAGGTGGCCGGGAGGTCGCGGTAGTATTGGTGGCCGGTGTACCGGATGAAGGTACCGGTCGGCGAGTTACAGGCGGTACAAGCAGTTCGGTCGGTCATGCTGGTGAGCGACGTGATCATCATCGTCGTGCTGTCGTATTGCCCGGTCTCGTTCCATGCGAGTGTGCCACGCTTGACTTCGCCGAACATGCAGGTGTTGCTCGTGCCGTCGGAGATGTCGCCGACGCGGACCTTGGAGGTCAGGTTGCGGGCCGCGTCTTCCGTAAAGTTGAAAATGCCCACGACGGATCGGTTCGCGGATCGCAAGTCGGCCGTTGCGCCGATGTTGGCGAAGTAGTTGGACCGGCCTGCCTGGAAGTAGCGCTTTTCGGAGATGTCCGAGGGACACATGTAGATCGGGATGTCCTGCGTCTGGGCCGGGACGTTGATCGAGTCGTTGTGAACGTCGTAATCGAAGTTGAACTGGTTGTATTTCGATGCCTGCTCGACGTACGGCAGGATCAGGGCCTGGACGGTCGGCCGGTCGGTGGCCATGCTCGAAAGCTTGGGCCAGGGGCCGACGCCCGGCGGCAGGAACCCGCGGTCCGACTCGTAGTTGAAGACGGCGACGGCCATCTGGTGCAGGTTGTTCTGGCACCGCGAGCGGTTGGCCGCGTCGCGGACCTTCTGCACGGCCGGCAGAAGCAGGCCGATCAGGATCGCGATGATCGCGATGACGACGAGCAGTTCAATCAGCGTGAACGCTCTCCGCAGATGATGAGTCATAGAGATTCTGCCTCCGATGCGCGTGAATGAAACAGATGAAAACGGGGCGATCGATGAACATCACCGCCACGGTTCGGATCCGACCCGCGGCGGTGAGATGGAGCTCAGCCTTTCCCCTTGCCCTTACCCTTGGGCTGCCCGCCGCCACCGCCCGACTTGCCCGCCGGGTCGTTGCCGCCCGGCGCACCGCCGCCCACGGGGATGGAGGGGCCCTCGAGTCCGAGCTTGATATCGGTGCCCGGGGTGTTGATCGTGCGCATGAATCCGAGCCAGTCTTTTGCGAAGGTCTCGAATTTCACGGGGTCGGGTCGGAGCCCTGTCGTGTCGGCCAGGTCGAATGCCCGGCAGAAGCACGCGAGCAGTTCGTTGGGCTCCAGTTCGAGGTCGCGTGGCTGCTTGCCGAGTTCCTCATACAGCTTCATCACGCCCGACAGACGCGCCTTGCAGAGGTAGTAGCACAGCCCCCACGCGTAGGTGCGTGCGACGATCAGGTGTCGTGCCCCGGCGCGCGGCCCGAGGTCGCGGGCCCGGCTGAAGTCGGCATCCGTGATGACATTGCGGAGGATCTGGCTGGCCTGCGTGATGTCCGTGGCCGAGCGGACCGGCGTCGGCAGGTCGTGCATCAGCCCGCCCTGCTCGATGGTCTTGAAGATGCGGGTGTATTCCCAGCTCGGCGCGCCCCACCCGTGCCAGTACGGCACGCGGACTTCCACCGGGGCAAACGGGTACGGTCCCTTCGGCGTGTCGAAGACACTGGCCATGCCGAACTGCAGGTAGTCCGGCATGATGACGGTCGGCTTCTGCAGCCCGCACGCGACGAAGATCTGCCGGGTGCCCTCGTGTGACACCGCGGCCCGCTCGCCTTCCTGCTCCAGGGCGGCGTCGAGCAGCGCCAGCGTCTGCATGCGGTACTGTTCGTCGACCGACTTCCCGGCCAGCTTGCTGGCGGCCGTACCCTTCAGGAGCGTGGCCCGGTCCCAGCCCTGGCTGTACGCACCCTGCATCTGCCGGCCGAACAGCACGGAAGCGTCGTCGAGGCGCTGAGCCGAGAACACGACCACGCCGTCGCGGGTCGAGAAGAATCCATCAGTGACCAGGGCTTCGTCTTCGATGAGGGCCCGCTGGACCTTGAACTGATCGGGCTGGTCGAGAAGGACGGTGACGAGCTTCTGTTCGGGCATGGGCAGGACGAAGCCGCGGAACGCAAACCAGTAGTACACGCCCTTCATGTTCTCTTCGAGGAGCTTCAGCCGACGATCAACTTCCGGCGGGTCGGCGAGCTGGGCGTTGTACAGGATCGAATAATGGTCTGACTGCGACATGCGGAAGCCGAGCTTGCCGCGCCACACCGTGCTGGCGTCTTCGCGGTCGATGCGCTTGGCGAGTTCGGCTTTGACCTTGGTGTAGCACTCGACGGCGCGGTCGAGCTTGTCGAGCCCCGTCGGCTTGCCGGCCTTGGCGAGGTCGTCCATCATCTTGGAGAACTCGTCGAGCAGGCCGTAGTTCAGGCACCACTCGGCGAGGTCGTAGATCTTTTCGTTGGTCCGGTTCTTGCCGAGGGATTCCAGCTTCGCCTGGAACCGCGCACGCACCGAGGGGTACTTTTTGACGGCGGTGGCGACCTGATCGTCGTTGTAAAGATTGGTCAGGCCGTCCCGGTGCTTGAAGGTGGCCTTCACGCGGGCCGTCAGCGGATTCTGCAAGACCTTGAAGTCGCCTTCCACGACGGCGTTGACGTAGAGCGTGATGATGTTCTCTTCGGTATCCGGTGTCTGAGTCCCGGGCGCGAGCGGGGTCGGCGCCGTCTGCCCTTGCTGGGGCTTGCGGAACTTCATCGTGTACTGCATGAACAGATAATCGGCCCGGGCGGCGGCGACGTTCGACGCCAACAGGGTGAGTGCCAACAGATAACGGCGCATGCGACAACTCCGGTGCCGGACAGACGAACCCTCGCTCTTATTGTGCCCGCCAGAGGTATGGGCTGCAAGGGGGGAATTCCTAAGGATTTCGGCTTGTTACGGGGGCCGGGCGGTCGGTTTGCGGTTGACGGGCGGTCGGGGCAGGGTCTATGCCCGTCGGTCATGGGCGGATACTCGCTCGGAATCTGGGCCTGGCTGTTCCTCGCACCACCGGATGTGGACGCGCGGTTCGTCCAGATTGCACCACCGCCGGCCGTGCAGTTCGACGGTGCCGCCCCGCCGCGCCGCCGGCCGGACGTCCAACGGGCCATCGTGCTGTTTCACGGATTGCGGATCCAGCCGGTGAGTGCAGCCGCGGCGGGGCGGGCCGAACCGGCCCACTGGGAGTCGCCCGATCTCCCGGCCGTTCGCACCCTGGCCCGCGACGCCGACGTCTATGCATTCCACTACGCCCAGACGATGCCGCTCGACGACATCGCCCGTCTGCCCGCCCTGGCCCGGGCAGCGAGGTCGCTTCGTGAAGCAGGTTACGACGAGATCGTGCTGGTCGGGTTCTCGGTCGGTGGCGTGATCGCCCGGCAGTTCGTCGAGGACACGCCGGACTCGGGCGTGACCAAGGTCATTCAGGTGTGTGCGCCCAACGGCGGGTCCGATTGGTCGGTCCTGAAAAATGGAGTTCGCGAGGTTCAGCTTCCGTTCGTCCGGTCACTGGCACGCGAGGAGCGCGCCAAAGCGGCCCGGGACCGCGCGGACCGGACGATCCCGGCCAATGTGGAGTTCGTCTGCGTTGTCGGCGCGGTAACCTGGTCGGGCGATGGCGTGGTCACGCGGGGCGACCAGTGGCCGGCCGATCTGCGGGCGCAAGGAATCCCCGCCGTGAAGCTCAAGGTGCCCCACGTCGCGGCGATGTACTCGACGAAGTTGGCGGAAAAGCTGGCAGAGTTGAGCGCGGCACATCAGCCGCGCTGGACGCCGGAGCAGGTCGCCGACCAGAGGTCGAAGGTGCTCGGCCCCTGGTCGGTCATTGCCTGGCGCGACTGACGAATCAGTCGAGGTCGATGTTGATCGTATTCGGGCCGCCCTTGACCGTGGCAGTCTTGCCCGAAGTTGCGATGTCGTTGTACTTGTCGGGGATGGCGAACCACTGGGCCGGGTCCGGCGGGGTCGCGCCTGATGCGCCGCCACGGCCGGCCGCACGCGGGTCGACGGGGACCGGCTTGTTCGAGACGACGGCGATCTTGGCCTCGCCGGTCTTGGCGTTCGGGATGGAATACGAGCCGTCGGTCCCGATCGGGGATTCGAATGTACTGTCGCCAATGACGAACTGCACCGAGCCGCAGATCAGCGGCTTGGTCTTAAAGGTCACCTTGCCGGTGATCTTAGACTGGCTGGCCCCGCAGCCGGTGGCTGCGAAGAAAAGGCAGATCATTGCGATACGAGCGGACTTCATCATCATGGGTGCCTCGTCAAAAAAAAAGGCCGGCGAAGTGTGACACCTCGCCGGCCCTCATGATACGACAGAATCACGGAATATACGAGTAGTCGAGCGTTTGCTCGTTGACTTCGATGCTGCCGCTGCGGGTGCCGATCGCGCGGATCACCATGCGGGCGTTGGTGTTGGAGGTGTACGGCAGGAAGCGGATCGAGCCGTCGGCAAACGCCCAGTTGCAGCCACCCGGGTGGTTGCTCCAGAGGCGGTTGTAATCGCAATAGCTGCCGATGCCGCCGTCGCCCGGAACCGACGGGCCGGGCCGGTCGTACTTGGCCAGGTAGTTCGGAGGCCCGGCGAAGACGCAACTACTGATTTCACCGATGCTGGTGTAGTTGCCGCGATTCGCGGTGCCGGTCAGCACGTCGGCGTCCCACCAGTTGTCGCCGCCGTTCGGGGTCGTTGTGGTGTACCACCAGCCCCAGAGCAGGTTCGGAGAGGTCGGCCGTTCGCCGACGATCGCGGTATTGGACGAACCGTCCTGAATGTCGGAGACCTTGACCCGCGATCGCCAGAAGAGGATGCCGTCACCAGTCCGGGGGGCTTCCGTGCTGTTTCCGTCGCCGATCGAGGAGCCCGCGATGCCAGCATAGTGGGTGATTGGGCGGTCTGTGCCATACAGTTCCTTGTTGCGGGGCTCGGACGGACACACAAAGGTGTCGATGGTGTTGATCAGCTTGAAGTAGGTGCCTGCGCCCGGGTCTGTATAAACCTTGGGCATGGTCGTGAAGACCGGGCCTTGGTCGATCTGCGGCAGAATCCAGGTGTGGAAGCTGGCAAACCGGGCGTTGGCGACGGGACCCGTGACGTTGGTATTCCGCGGTTTGTGAGCCAATTGCACCTGGGTATCACCCAAGGCACCGATACCGGGTGGGTAATAGCCGCGCTCGTCGTGAATCGACGCCAACGCGATTGCCATCTGCTTCATGTTGTTGGCACAGCGAGTCTTGCTGGCCGCTTCACGGACTTTTTGTACTGCCGGGAGCAGCAGGCCGATGAGGATAGCGATGATCGCAATCACCACTAGCAACTCAATGAGTGTGAACCCGGTCCGACGCTGACGTGCCATCGTTCCCTCCCCGAAAGGCAATTGGAACTCGATGAGAAGTTCCGAAGAAAAAGGGCCGCGAGATCCCTGCTAACCAAATTATCATAATCTGTCCGGCAAGGGATGCAAGTCCATCCCGGCAGATTTTCCAGTTTTTGCCACCTCGTTCATCTCACCGGCCTCGCTGGCCCGGCGAATTTCGCGAAGTCCATTCTCATACAACATCGGACCCGTCTCATGGTTTCGTCATGAAATCCTTAAGCGACACGAATGATCAACTTCGTTCCGCAAAATGCCGCATCGGTTGTATCGAAACCGCTCAGACTGCCAGTCGAGCCCGCCGCTTCGGAGGGTGTTCGTCGCCTACAAAAATCGGTGCAAATGCGTAAGTCTTTCGGAGGATGTTACTTGTGGCCAAGCGCCGGGCGGATTTTGAAATAGTTGCCATTTTTGGCGCGGCATGTGCGATGTCAGTGTTCGTCGCGGATGCGAGTCCCGCGACACGAGGCAAATCAAACCTCATTCCAACCTCCTTCCCACACCGGGCACGGGGTTGTAGCCGGATGCGAGTCCCGGCTACAGCGAACCCCGTGCCCGCACTTCTTTTACGGCCCTTGCTGCCGTGCCCACTCCGGGGTACAGAGGAAGCAGACACTTTCCTCTTCCCGGAGCCGAGCCATGGACCCGATCGCGGCGGAAGTCCTCGCGCACAACCAGCGGTTGCTCGACAGCATCGCCACCGGCGACTGGACCACCTACCAGGCGCTCTGCGACGAATCGCTGACAGCTTTCGAGCCGGAAGCGCACGGTGCGCTCGTGGAGGGGTTGCGGTTCCACTACTTTTACTTCGATTCCAGCCCGAAGGCTCGCCGACAGATGCAGACGACGATGATCGCCCCGAAGGTCCGGGTGATGGGCGACGTCGGAGTCGTCGCCTATGTCCGCATCAACCAGCGGGAAACCACCGACGGCAACGCGGTTTCCAATGCGTTCGCGGAAACGCGGATCTGGCACCGCCAGGGCGAAACCTGGCGACACGTCCACTTCCACCGGACTCAGTTACATTGATGCGGGATTATTCGAAGCGATGTGCGAGGCGGCGACTGTTGATGTCGAGGGCTTCGAGAATGTCGAGGACGCGGTCGATGGGGAGGTGAAACTGACGGGCCCAGCAGATAATGTCGAGGTTTTCCTGGCCGGCTTTCAAGCGATCGACAATGCGGTCGAGGAGAATCTGGTCTTCGGCAAACGCCCGGTGCAGCAGCCCGAAATCACCGCGGTCGAGTTCAACCCAGAACCGCTTGCCCTGAAGATGTTCGAGCCAACACGACCGCAGGTAACCGTTCCAATGCTCTTTCACCCACCGGCGGACGGCCTCTTCGCCCTGATCGCAGCCGGCGCGCTCGCTTTCGATCCACTTGAAGCGGTCGATCTCAAGCTGACAGGCTGTGTAGACAGAATGCCGTTCCACGTTCGTGTCCGCTTCGGTCTGCGGGGCGATGGTCTCTAATGACATGGTACCAGCCCGGGAAAGCGAGAAACCGGGTTCCGTCCGTATCGCACCCCGGTATCGGCCCGGGACCACGTCCTACATGAACTTCATTGTATCCTCTCAAACGCCGGCAGGGCAACCCGGATGCCTTCGGATTGCGGGCCGGGCCTCATTCCGCCAGGTAGAGAACCCGGTAGCACGAGGTGCAGGTCGCGAAGTGCCCCATCTGGAGCTGGAGCAGGACCTGCTGGGCGATACTCGTATGGCACTGTGAACAGGAGTTCCCTGCCGTGCTGGCCAGCGCGTCGGCCCCGTACGATGACACGCGGCGCTGATACTCGACCTTCACGTCTCCCGTCAACGGCTCCTCGGCCACTTTCAGGTCGGCGACGGCCTTCTTCAACTCCTCGTTCTGAACCGCGAGCCGCTCTTTCTGGTTGCTGGTATACACCTCGAATTCGGCCTGAGCCTTCACGGCCGCCGCTTCGAGCGGGGGAATCGTCGGGGCCAGTTCCTCCGCCTGGGTCATCGTTGTCAGAATTGTCTCTTCCAGTTCGTTGCAGCGGGCTTCGGCGGCGGCGATTTCGTGCTTCAGCGCTTCGTATGCCTTCTGGTCGGCGGCCGAGCTGAGCTGATCGCGGTAGCGCTCGAGTTGCTTGTGCTGGGCCTTCAAGTCCGCCTCGCGCTCACGCGTGGTCACCTGAAGCTTCTTGAGGTTTTCCCGTGCATCGTCGCGGGCCTTGTTGGCCTTGGCGACCACGGCCTGCCGTGCTTTGAGTTGAATCGGGGCCCGGTTGATCTCGTCTTGAAGGTCGCGGGCCAGCACCCGAAGGCGGTGGACGGCCCGCAGCGTGTCAGAGAGGTTTGCCATGGCGATCCGCAGTGGTGGATGATCGGGGTGTTCCGGTCAGTCTACGAAGTCGGTCGGCGGCGAACCGGGGTGGTCGGCCGCGTCGTGGCCTGAACCCGACCCGACCGTTAAACTGTCCGTTCCGACCGGACCGGAGCGACCGCATGAAGATCCCGCTGAACTGGCTGCGCGACTACGTCGACATCACCATCCCCCCGGCCGAGCTGATCGAACGGCTCACCCTGGCGGGACTCGAGGTCGGCGGCACGCGGGTCTTCGGGCTCCCGGTGCCCGACGGCGTTCGCGTCCGGCCGGACGAGGCGGGCCCCGAATGGCACCGCGACCGGATCGTCACCGCCCGCGTCCTGAAGGTCGATCAGCATCCGAATGCCGACAAGCTGAAACTCGTGACCCTCGAGTACGGGGCGGCCGAGCCGAAGGTCGTCGTCACCGGAGCGCCGAACATCAAGGTCGGCGATTCGGGTCAGGTCGTCGTCCTC
>JAIBBI010000002.1 GCA_019694755.1 Gemmataceae bacterium | reverse complement strand
CCGTCAGCACGGTCAATCGGGCATTGGTCCTTATTCGTCGTTTCTTCGGCTGGTTAGCAGACCAGGGCGTCGTGCCTGCCAATCCCGCCAAGCCGGTGAAAGAACTACGCCGACAGGCGCTGGCTCCGAAGGGCCTCGACCGTTCGCAAGTAAGGAAGCTACTGCGGGAAGTCGAGCTTCGCCAGGACATCCGGGCCGGTGCCATTTTCCACGTACTACTCTTCACCGGGTGCCGAGTCGGTGATCTTGTCCATCTCGATCTACATGACCTGATGCTAGGCGAGCGGAGCGGCAACGTGGCCTTTCGTTATGGGAAAGGCGGCAAGCAACGCAGCGTGCCTCTGCCGCTTCCGGCACGGCGTGCCCTTCAAGATTATCTCGACTCTCGGCCACCAGTCGAGTCGTCCAAAGTCTTCGTCGGTGAGCGTGGCCCGTTGACGGAGCGAGGCGTGCGAGCCATGTGCGACAAGTATTCTGCCGTCACCGGCATCGACCTGCATCCGCATCTACTTCGCCATACGATGGCGCATCGGTTTTTGGAAGAGACGCATAATGACCTAGTTTCACTTGCACAGATACTCGGCCACGAGAACTTAAACACGACGGCTCGGTACACGCAGCGAACGCACGAGCAGTTGGGTGAGGCTAGTGATAGGCTCAACTATTGAAGACGCTATTGATCCTGCAATCTCGATCCGCTGATCCAGGGAACAATCATCGAGACCTTCCTTCGGTATTCGTCGTAGGTCGTACCGTGATACTGGCGCAAATCCCGTTCCTCCAGCCAGACACCGACAAAGATGTATGCCGTAGTCGTGCCAGCGAACAGCAAATGGCCCCACGTCATGATCGGCGTGGCCCAAAAGGCGATAATGAAGCCAAGCATGATCGGATGCCTGACGATCCGATATAAGGCTGGCGTGCGAAACTGCGGTGGCAAATGCGGCAGACCTTTGGCGTATCGATAGACCTGCCTCAGCCCGAATAGGTCGAAGTGGTCGATGAGAAATGTGGATACCAAGACTATGACCCATCCGGCCCCAAACAATCCCCAAATGGCGTTCGCCACGACTGGCGGCTCCAACTGCCAGACAACTCCCGAAATCGGACGCCATTGCCAAAAGAGTAGGGCCAAGATCAAGCTACTCGTCAAGACGTAGGTGCTGCGTTCTACAGGCGACGGCACCATTCGGGTCCACCATTGCTTGAAGCCAAGGCGAGCCATGACGCTGTGTTGGATAGCGAACAAGCCGAGGAGAAGCAGATCAACAGTGATGGATTCGCCCATCGACGCCTGCGGTCCCGAGTCGATAGACTTCGGCACTACAAAATTGCCCACGAATCCGATGGCGTACAGGAATGTGGCGAAAAAGACGAGGTAGCTCAGAATCCCGAACGCCAATGCAAGAATGCGAGCCAGCACAGTAAGTTCCTTCGCTATCGAGATCAGCCGCAGCGATAAGCTCTAACGACCTACTTGCCATACCGCATTGTAGCTTCGGGATCGACGCCCAGGCCGTCAAGCACACGATTGATGAAATTGAAGTACGCAATGCAGTGGACGGCATCGACAACTTGCTCGTCCGAGAATCCGTGCTGTTTGAGTTTCTCCAGATCTTCCTTCATGACGCCGGTGGGCGACTTTGTGAGCAAGATGGCGAAGTCCAATAAGCCATTTTCCCGAGGGGACAATTTCGCCGTGCGGTAATCGTCTTGCACCGCTTGCCTTTGGGCATCGCTCTCGACCACCGACCGGAGGTCTTTTTCGTGCGACTCCATTCAGTAGAGGCAACCATTGACTTTGGAGACGACCGTAGCGATCAGCACTCGATCTCGTTTGCTGAGCCCAGTCGGGTCGTCCATGATTTGGCAATATAGGTCGAATCCTCGTTCCATCGTTGCCGGGCGCAATGACTGAATCCTTGCGATGTTCGGAACGTACCCGGCCCGTTCATGGACCTTTCGGAAAGCAGTTTGCAGCTTTTCGGAAGCGGCATCTTCCGAAATGGTCTCGACCCACGGCATGATTCGACCTCGCCCAGACGGCAACCCATCGACGCAATTCGGCCGGTTGGTGGCGAAGTCAGGTTATTCGGCTCAAGGAGGATCAACGACGGACTTCCCGTGATACCCACGGATCGGCTCATAAGCCTGAGTTATGACCGTCAAACGGACATGATGTGGGCGTCGAGCACCGTCAAGAACAACCGGGCCGGTTGCGGAAGCGCCCGACGACGATCTTGAATGACAAACAAGTCACGGTCGCACGTCACGTTCTCGATCTCAAGCACCTTCAGGAATCCGTCCTGTACTTCTCGGCGCACGGCCAGCATTGACAAGACGGCCACGCCGACGCCTTGGCGAACGGCCTCTTTGATTGCCTCGTTGCTGCCGAGTTCCAAAGTGATCCGCAAATCGCCCAATGTGAATCCATTGCGTTCGATCGCCCTCTCGAAACAATGTCGCAGTCCAGACCCCACTTCCCGTATTACAAGCGGGTATTCGGTGAGATGCTTCAACGTGACGATCTTGAGTTTGCCCAAAGGATGAATCGAAGGGACGACGAGCACCATTCGATCTTTGGCGATGAAGCGGTAGTCCAAATAATCAGTTTCGACCTTACTTCCTACCAGCCCAAGCTGCACATCGCCTCGTTCCACTTGGGTCATCACGGACTTGCTGTCGCTCACTGAAGCCCTGACTTTTATCTCCGTATATGCCTTGCCGAAACTTGCCAGCATGGCAGGAAGAAGATGCTCGCCAGGGATCGAGCTTGCGGCGAGCGTCAGGTCGCCGACGACCGGTGGACGACGGCCGCTGATCTCTTGGTAGGCTTCACGGTGCAAGTCGAGGATTCTCTGAGCGTAGCCGTAGAGCCTTTGTCCGGCCTCAGTGAGAACCACTCGACCGCCCTGTCGGTGAAACAATGGCGCACCGACGACCGCTTCGAGCGCATGGATTCTTTGACTCACGGCTGCCTGTGTCAGTCGCAGCGATTTACCAGCCCCAGTGAAGCTGCTCAGTTCCGCAGCCTTCGAAAAGGTTTCCAGGTTCGGAAGTGGGTGAGCTTCCAGGTTGACGCTGGCCATTGAATTCCACTCCTGGGCCATTGTGCGAAGCCCGACTTCATCTTAGCCAGGAGAATACTCGAAGTCGTCAGACGTGTGCTGTGTGCTCCTCGAAGTCAGTCGGCTCAATCTGGATCGTCACGTGATCGATGCCGAACCGTTCATGGAGGACGGCCCCTATTTGGCTCAACAAGATTGCTTGCGGCGGATCGTCTTCTGCGACAACGTGGGCTGATAGGGAGTTCATGCCGCTGGTGATCGACCAAACGTGTAGGTCGTGGACGGACGATACTCCTGGCACGGCACGGATCACGCTGCGAACCTCGTCCACGTCAATACCACTCGGTGCGCTTTCCATTAGGACTGAAACGGACTCGGCCAGCAATCGCCAGGAGGAAAAGATTACCAGCATTCCTATTAGTATTGAGGTCATGGGATCTGCCCAAAGCCAACCGAATGCCCAGATCAGAATGGCGGCGAGGATCGCACCGACGCTGCCCAAAGCGTCGGTCAACACATGCAGCCAAGCCCCGTGCAAATTCAAGTTTTCTCCCCGACCGGTCCCGAGTATCCAGAGACCGAGGATGTTTACTATTAACCCGCCACAAGCGATTCCCATCATCAACCCACCCCGGATTTCTGGGGGCTGCCACAAGCGGTGGTAGGCTTCGATGAATATGGAAATGGATATGGCAATGAGTGTGGCCCCGTTGAACAGTGCCGCCAGGATCTCAGCCCGATAATAGCCAAAGGTCCGTTTCGAAGTGGGAGGTCGCTCGGCGATCCAGACGGCGAAAAGAGTTAGGCCCAATGCCGCTACGTCAGCCAACATGTGTCCAGCATCAGCAAGGAGCGCCAACGAGTTCGTTATGAGCCCGCCGACTACTTCGGCGATCATGTATCCGCCCGACAATAGCAATGTCAAGGTGAGCCGCCGCTTGCTACTTGAAGGGCGTCCATGTTCGTGACTGTGCGAATGGGCCTTATCGTGGTCCACTACTTTCGCCTCCCCGTTTTTGCCAGCCGAATGTGATGTAGCAAGTAGCGGATTGGCTCAAATACGTCTTTGTGAAAAAGGGGCTTGTCAAAAGCCCCCTCCCACACTCAGTCCAATCATGCCTTGGGCTTCGACGAAAACGTGCCGCTTGGCCCGTCCAACTTCGTCGGTTTCTTCTGAGCCTTGTCTTCGACCGCCTCCCACAGTTTCTTTGGTGACAGCACCACACCCGCCTTCGGCGTGACTGTAATGGTCTTAGTCGCAAGGTCGGGCTCAGCTTTCGCCACACCCGTTACGGCCGTGAGTTGAGCGACCACACTTTTTGCGCAACCCATGCAATGAAGATCGGGAATGGTAATCTTTGTCGGCACCGGGTCTGCCGCCGCCGCTGTTTGCAAGCCTACAAACAGCAGGCCGATGACAAGGGCCATCGACCGTCGTGAATAAAACATCCCGTGGACTCCTTGCGATTGGGTAACTCTCTGTCGGCACCCCAGTAGTGCCGACAGCATAGACTTTTATCACTTCTTGTCGTGCTTGTGATCCTTGTGCTCTTCTTCCTTGAAGTCGCCTGCATAGGGCTTGCCGTCAATCACTCCACTGAGCGTGCCTTCGAACTCCTGTTCTTTTCCAAAATTGTCGTGCTTGCCGACAAACCGTGACGCTTTGCCTTTTGGATCGCTCGCCTGGGGAGACGCTTTGAGGTCTACCTGGAACTGCGGCGTTTTGATGCTCAGGAGCAACGTCTCAACCTGGATTGGCTCGGCCGTTTTGGCGTCGTCGCCGAGGATGTACACGGTCGCTTCCTTGGTCTGGTGGTTGACGGTGAATTCGGCGTGGATCTTGCCGAATTCGATGATGGTGCCTTCGTGTGGCCCTGTAGCGCCGTGGCCGTGGTCATCGGTCTTGGCGACCGCTTTTTCTTTCTTGTCGCCACCTTTCGTGGTCGAAGTCGGTTGCTGGCCGCATCCGGCAGCGAGTACGACGGCAAGCAGTGCGCTGCCGACGCCTAACAGGTGAAACCTTTTCATGCGCTCTTCCTTTCGAGGGGCGAAGTTTCGGGCCATAGCCAACCTTCAGGTTGATTTTCCGTGGAGCAATTCGGTTTCGCCTTGCTCCCCTTTCACCAGCCGTACAGCGTCTTTCCCGCTGAACCGCCAAAACAGTCCGGGGTGGATCAAAAACTCGCAAAAAGTGGATGTCACCAATCCACCGAGAATCACGGTGGCGACCGGGTAAAGGATCTCCAGGCCCGGCTTCTTACCACCGACTACGAGTGGGATCAGTGCGATACCAGCGGTCAAGGCAGTCATCAATACCGGTGACAACCGCTCCAGACTTCCTCGCAGGACCATCTGTTGCGTGAATTCCTCGCCTTCTTCCCTCATCAAGTGGAAGTAGTGCGTGACCAGCAGAATGCCGTTGCGAACAGCAATGCCGCCTAGCGAAACGAAACCGACGAGGCTTGCAACCGTCAGTGTTTGTTGGGTGATGACCAACGCCAATACGCCACCGATGAATGCAGTCGGGATGGCATTGAGGATTTGCAGCACCACTCGCACGGAGGGGTACAACAGCATGAGCACGACAAACATGCCTACAAAGGACACGACGGCCAACACGCCAATGAGCAGTGTTGCGGACCTCTGGCTCTCGAACTGGCCACCGTATTCGACGAAGTAACCTTCCGGCAAAGTGATGTTTCTTCGGATGCGCTGTTCAATATCGCCGACGACTCCACCCAAATCTCGGCCCAAGGCATTGCAGCGAATCACTTGCCGACGACGAACATTGTCCCGCATCAACTGGTTCGGCCCGGATGAGCCTTCGGGGAAGTCGGCCACGTCGCCCAACTTGATCTGTCCCCGACCATCTGGCAAGTCGATGCGAAGCTCCTTGAGCCGCCCGTAATCACTTCGTTGCGGTTCACGAAGTTTGACCACCAAATCGAACCGCCGCTGCCCATCGAGCACCTGCGAAACCGCTTCGCCTTGAAGCGATGTCTTGATGAACTCGGCAACATAGGCCCTACTGACACCATAAAAGGCCAAATCATCCGGGCGGGCCACGATGTGCAATTCGTCGATGGATTCTTGGGGTTCAATGATCGGCGTCGTTACACCGGGCACGTCGGCGATGACCGACTTGACTTGTTTGGCCAGCCGTTGCAGCACGTCGAGATCGTCTCCATAGACCTTGATGGCAATCTGTGCGTTCACACCGGACAGCATGTGACTGATGAGGTGGGCCAGCGGTTGTTCCGCCTCAAAGTCCACTCCCGGCATTTCTTGTTTCAAGCCATCAAGCAACCGACGCAACATGTCCTCACGGCCGTGAGCGGCGTTCGGGTTCATGCTCAAAATGTACTCGCTGCGACCGACCGGCTCGGCGTGTTCGTCGAGTTCGGCTCGCCCGGTGCGCCGAACGAAATGCAAGATTTCGCCGTTGGGGTTATCCGGTGATTTGGTCATCTTCAGGAGCCGAGCATCGATAACCGTCGCAGCTTCGTTAGATGCTTGCAGCGACGACCCAGACGGCAGGCTGACGTTAATCTGGATGCTGCCCTCATCGAACGGTGGCAAAAAGTCCGAGCCCAGTCGAGTCAGTTGCCAAAAGCTCAGGCCGACAAGCGCCCACGTCAGCAGCAGCAGCGTTCCCGCTCGCCACATGCTGAAGCGGATCAAGAACGAGCCCAGCCACTTGAGTGATTTCAACATCGCACTGTCATGATCTCGGTGAGTCGCTTTGGATTGAGGCAGGAGGTAGTACGACATCACAGGCGTCACCGTCAGCGACACGAGGAGCGAGGCCAGGATCGAAACAATGTACGCCACACCAAGCGGCGCAAAGAGTCGGCCTTCGACGCCGGATAAGGCAAACAACGGCAGAAAAACAAGTACGACGACAGCCGTGCCAAAAACGATGGCACTGCGAATCTCCCGGCTGGCCTCGTAGACGACGACCAGGGCAGGCCGAGGATTTGTCAGGGCGTTGTTTTCACGCAAACGCCGATAGATGTTCTCAACGTCCACAATGGCGTCGTCCACGAGTTCACCCATCGCCACGGCGATGCCGCCAAGCGTCATGACGTTGATCGATAGTTCTCGGCCGGTCAGGGTTCCGATCAACCGAAACACCAGCGTCGTCACAACCAACGACAGAGGGATCGCCGTGAGAGTGATAAACGTCGTGCGGAAGTTGAGCAGGAACAGAAACAGAATGACGACGACCAACCCAGCGCCGATGACCAACGCCTCGCCGACATAATAAATACCCCGGTCGATGAACGTGCGAAGCTGAAACAGATCCGAGTTAATGACGTAATCGGCCGTCAGCGCCTCTTCGGCGGTTCGCAATGAGGTCTTGATCTCGTCGGTCACGCTGCGGGTATCCACGTGCGGCTGCTTGACGACGGTAATTACGACGCCGGGATGCCCGTCGATGCCGCCATCGCCCCGCTTGGGTTCCGGCCCCTCTTCAACAGTTGCGACTTGTTCGAGAAGCACGTTCCGATGGGATGTCGTCTTGACCGAGACTTTCCTAAGATCGTCGGCGACTTTCTGGGGCATCGGGCCGAGACGACCGATGAATCGAACAGGTCGTTCCCTTTGGCCCTCGACGGTGAAGCCGCCGCTGGCATTGAGGTTGTTGTCTTTGACTGCCTGTTCCACTTGCTGCAATGTCACGTCGTATTCAAGCAGAGCATCAGGATCGACGAGCACCTGGAATTGCTTCCGGTCGCCACCCAACACCAGGACTTCGGCCACGCCTGGTAACTGAAGCAAGCGAGGCCGAAGCACCCAGTCGGCCGTCGTTCGCACGTCCATTTGTTGTTGCATAGGTGTGCGGAGAGTGACATCGTGCGTTTCACTGGCAACTGTCACTTGAACCCGACGTTCTCTTGCATCCTTCTTCACCGAGTCGTTGTCCCATACGATCTTGTCAATTGCGACCTTTTCCCAGGAGCCTAGTTCATTGCGTTGGCGTGGCCGCCATGCAGTGATTTGCGATTTGCCTCCGGTCACGGTGCGCTCGACTAGCAAGCCGGTCTTGCCGACTGGGAAGAGATCACCGCCTTGCGGCCCCAATCGACGATGCAATCCGACGTGCATGATTTGGCCCATGATCGACGTTGGCGGCGTCATCTGGGGTCGTATGCCTTCGGGCAACACGCCAGCGAGAGTTGCCAGTCGTTCTTGAACCACTTGTCGAGCGGCTCGAATGTCAGTCTTCCAGTCGAACTCGGTGTAGATCACGGTCAGGCCGATACTCGATTGGCTGCGAACAGCCTGAACACCGGTCGCACCGAGCAGCCTGGACTCGATGGGCTGCGTGACCAGCGTTTCCACTTCTTCAGGAGACAGACCAGGGCATTCGGTCAGGATGACGACTCTTGGCCGGTCGAGATCGGGAAACACGTCGATGGGCATGGTGGTCGTCAGATAGCCGCCATAGCCCATGACGACGAGAGCGACGACGACCACCAAGGCCCGATAGCGCAACGAGAATCGAATCACAGCGTCAAGCATTGTCTCTCGCCTTAGTGGCTGCCGTTCTTGTGAATCGACCCATCGGCATGGATGTGAAATCCGGCCGTGGCGCTGCCGCCCTGGGCTTTCAGAACTCGGTTCATCTGTGAGGCACCATTTTGAGCAACGAACAACCCAGGCGGTATGCCGCCGTCGTTCGCAATCACGACATGCTGCCGATCTTGGAAAATAACTCTGACCGGTTTGCGGTCGAAGTTGTCGCCGTTTTGGCGGAACACGTAGGCTTCCGGTCCTTCCCGCACCACGGCGTCGGCAGGTAGGACAAATACGTTGTCGAATTGCTCGACCCGGATGTGCAGCCGAACCTTTTGGCCGGGTCGGTAACGCCACAACAGTAGTTTCTTGCCATCCTTTTCAAAACTTCGGGACTGGTTGGTGAGGGGCAAGAAGAATGCGAACGTCCGACTGGCGGTGTCGATGGTGTTGGCAATATGGCGGATGGCAAACGACTGTTCCATATGCGGCCAACCGCTGCCAGCTTCTTCCATGAACTCGACCTGGACAGTCCAGCCTTCCTTTGCCGACCGCTCGATCAATGGCGTTTCTTGGCGAAATGCTCGGCCTTCGATGTACAGCAACTGATGGTTCGACAGCAACACCATGAGTTGTCCGGCTTGCACCTGCTGACCAAGCTCGACTTTCAGTTCTTGGACTTCGTATGTCGGACTCGCTTCGCTTGCAACCGCTGCCGTCTTGACTACGCCGGTCGCCAACGACTTGTCGTCGGGCGCTGGTTGTGGTGCCGAAACCCGAATCTCCGACACAAATGTTCCTTGAGCTACGGCGTCAATTTGCGGGGGTGTGAAACCTCTCGTCAGTAACTCTTGGCGGTAGGCTTGAGCGGCAACTGTCAGACGACGAAGCTGGTTGTCGATTTCGATCAACTTTGATTCTGGAATGGCCCCGGATTGTGATGTAGGGGCGAGGCGTTTCTTCTGGTCTTGGGCGATCACGATGTCTTGGGTCGTCTTGAACAGTTCGGATTGCGTTTGGTGCAACGCCTCGCTGAGCAATCGCAAGCTGAAGAGCGGCTCGCCGGGGCGTATCGTATCGCCGGGAAAACTATACACCTTGGTGACAACACCGGTCACAGGTGCGACCACGCCACGGTCGCTGTGCGCAGGTCGGTCCACAATCACACCGGGGACTGGTATGGTTCGCCAGTAGGTTTCCGCCTTGAGAGGTTTGGCGACGAGGCGCAAATTGCTCTGAGCCTCGGGCGTCAGGTGGACCTGCTGCGGTTCGCCGACTGCGGCAGGGTCGTGAGAGTGTTCGTCGGCGGCGTGCGCATCTGCGGTTGTTGTCGGCGTCACCAATGGAAGCCAACGGTCACGAGTCAAAAATGCTCCCGAGGCGAGCCCGACCATTACGGACACGCCGATGAACACTCGAATGACTTTGCCAACAATCATGATTGATCTCCTAGCTCCCGCCAGCCGGTTTGGGGGTCGATGTTGGCAACGGTAAGACGGTATTTGTCGGGGCCGGGGGCCAGTTTTCTTCGAGCAATAGTCCAGCGATCTCGCCTGAAGCCCGCCAAAGATCGCCCAACGCTCGGACATATTCCAGATTGGCCTCAGCCACAGATCGCTGCGCTTGAAGCACTCGTAGATACTCAAATTGGCCGCCTTTGTAAGCTTCCAGCGATAGTGTCAGCGACGATTTTGCGTCAGGCAGGACCGAGGTTCGATAACGATCCGCACGCTTCCGAGCAGCAGCGTAGTTGCCAAACGTGGTTGCCAGTTGGCCGACAAGTTCGTTCTCAATCTCGCTGACCTGTTGGATGGCCTGACCGACCCCGGCTTGTGCCGCTCGAATGTTCCCCTGATTGCGATTCCAGATCGGAATTGGCACGCTCACTTGGAAGGCCCAGTCATTCTCCCGATCTTTGTTCTGCCGGACGTAGCCCGCTCCCACGGTGACGTTCGGAATTGGCTCCACCTGCGCCCGGCGCAGCACCAGTTGGGCACGCTGAACTTCAACCTGCGAGGATCGAAGCCGAGGGCTGACGCTGTGCATTACCTGGCGGGCCTTATCGAAGTCGTAGTCTGGGACAGGCGTGTCGAGCATTCCAATCAGTGGAGCGACGGCTAGGTTGGGCAAACCCATGTTCGCCGCCATGCGACGAAATGCAGCCGTTGCTTCCTGTTCAGCCGCTTCTTGATCCGCCCGGAAGCGATTGAGATCGACTTGAAGTTGCAGTAGATCGAGCTTGGAGACCTCTTTCGCTTCCAAGAGTCTCTTCGTGTTTTCAACGGATTGTGAAGCGATTCGGATGAGTTCATTGAGAACCTCAACCCGTCGCTGGGCCGTCAGCACCTCGAAGTACGATTGCCGCACAACGGTCATCAATGTGAACTGCTCGCCGAGCAAATCAATGGTGGCCTGATCGACTTGCTTGAGTGCTGCCGCCTCGCTCAGCCGCAGTTTGCGTCCCGTGACGATTTCTTGACTAACGACGGGTGCCGACACGACTCCACCCGGCCCGAGTTTGCTTCCCATTTCGTCGCCACCGGCGCTCAATGTGGGATTGGGATACAACCCAGCCTGTTGCGCCCGGCCCTGAGCCGCATCCACGGCAAGCGCAGCACGACGTAACCGTGGGTTGGCTTCCAGACTCATGCGAATGAGATCGTCGAGCGAGTAAGAAGCGACTTTGCCCTGATCCGCAGCTATTGGCTGTGCTGAAACAGGTTGCGACTGCGCTGAAGCGATGCCGGTCCACGCAATAGCAACAGTTGATGCAAGTGCAGCCAAGAGCCGGTATCTACGCAATACGATCATGGCTCGTTCCCTCTCTTCCTGCCGATGCAGTTGGGCCTGATTAACTGCCACCGACTCCTGACGCTCAAAAGCGGGAGGGCAGCCGTTGCGTTTTTTGGAAAACAGATCGCCGAAGGCGATTTGCCTTCCACCGGCGAACTAATGGCTAGTCGGATGCGACCGAAGAAAATGCAGCGTCGAGCCTGTCAGTCAGGTCACGAGGCGTGCTAGATCGGTCGAAAGGAGATGGTCAAATGAGAATCGAAAGTACCAACAGATAAACGGGACATCGCTGCGGGATGGGCGGTCGTTTCGGTGGCAAGGATGCGACCGAACCAACCGAAAAGCAATCAAGACTCATTACAGTCGTCAGGGCCATCGCACAAAAGGCGGGCACCGGTCGGTCTTTGCATCCTGCTGAATACCAGCCGTTGACGATCCCCAGCGGGACGTAGACGGCATCGCTGTCATGATCGTGTGAGGGCAAGCAACCCGAGGCCGTACTGTCCTCGTCATCTATCGCATCATCGTGGTCGTGCGAACAACTGCCCAAATGCTCGCTGTGATGGTGCGAAGAAGCGTGGAACAAGTCGCCCAGATGGATGTGCGGCGACCGGTGATGTCCGTTGGGATCGTGGGCACATGAACCCATCGAGGCACGTGAAAGCCCGACTCCTTGAACCAGGAGCAGGTCTACGACCAGCAAAAGGGCCACGATCTTACGGGACATATCGACTTTATCGACGTTTCCGCCCGTCAAGTCAAGCCAAAACCCCTGGCCTGCTATCGAACGGCCTTAATGGACATGGCCAGTTTTTGCGGCAATGTAGGCGACACTCGCAACTTGGGCAGACGGAGTAGACGACAAGCACTTCGCTGGTCGCCGCCGCCGTCCTCAGTTGGGAGTGATCCATGAAGTCATGGTGCGAGCGGAAAGGGCAAGGCGAGATCGGGGTAATCGAACATGAAGGGCGGAGCTTCGCCGCTCTCGGGGCTTCCGTTCAGGACCGGCATGTCACGGGCTATACCCGGCCGAGTGCCGGTGACATTCACTTGAGCACCTGGTGCGGCAAGACGATGCTCGCCTGTCGCTCGAAGATCATCGACAGGTATCACGACGGCTCGCTGGTGCTTATGTTCCGCCTCACTGGCTGTCGCTTCATCGTCGGCTACGCCCTGGGCGAGAAGGGCATGTTGTTTCGTGGCGAGCTTGTCACCGGTTGCGATGACGACGACGCCAAGGATGCTGCTCGCCGAATCGCTTATCGATTCGCCGAATTGGACGCTCAAGACGAGTACGAGTTCGAAGCCAGTCAGGCCGAACTAGAGCGACTTCTGGACATCGAATATCGATGCCCCAAATGCGGTCATGAATGGCAAGATCAATGGACGAGTGCCTGCGACTCAGAATGCCCCCACTGCGGACTGAAGGATATCACGGCACTCAGTTGGGACGAAGCCAGCGATTGAGGCAGCACTGCTCTGATCATTTTGCCCTGCTAATCGACACTCGCAACATCGGCGTGGATCAAACAGTTCTCTCAATCAGGGAGTGAATCAGCCATGCCGATGCAAGAACGACTAGACCGCATCATCGCTGCCGGTCTCGCCGCCGCCAAGACAAGTGAAGGCCGAAGTCGCATCGACTGCATTCAGTTCTGCCATGCTGGTTACGCCGAGCCCGGATACGACGACCCCAGGTCTGGCGTGATCGCCTTCGGCAATTGGAACGACGTGAGCAAGTGGAATGAAGCCGAACACAAGTTTGAGACGACCGACGACGCTCCTGGCCGGATCGCCAAACTGCTCGAAAAACTCGGTGCCGAACTCGAATGGTCCGACGAGTGGCTCTTTTGCGATGACTGCGGCAAGGCGGTTCGCACTTCCCCAACCAGCTACAGATGGAAGCAATCGTATTCGGAAATCGATGGCTCGATCTCGTGCTGCGATTGCATCGCCCAAGATCCGACCGATTACCTTCAATCCTTGGAAGGCAACAGCCGCCGTTGCGTCACACTCGACATCGATCTCGCCGAGAATGGTTACGTCTTGCTGGAAGATGGATTCGAAAACGGGTTTCATTACGGCCAGGACGCCGATCCGACGTTGATCGGCAAGGCCCTGGAAGACCAAGGGATCGAACGGTTCATTTTCTGCCTCGACAGCACCGGCCAATTCGACATCGCATTTTCCGTTTGGGTCCATCAAGACGAGTTGGCCAAAGTCGATGAAAACGCTTGGGCCAACTCTGCTAAAGACGGTCCATCCGTCGCCGAAGGCTTGCAACGAGCGTTGCAAGACGCATCTCGCAAAATGGCCGAACTCCCGGCACATGGCATCAACGTGGCTACATGCGATGTCGGCACGGGGACGGCACGAGTTCGGACTGTCTCACCGCAGGACTTCTTGGACGGCAAGGCACTCGATGACTGACGCCATTTCAGGCCAGCTAACGGACACTCGCAACGGCGGTGTAAGCCGCTTCCAAAGTGGGAGCGGTGAGCCTCCGACACAAGAGACACCGCCAATGCAATTCAGCGTAATCTACTCGGCCGACACGCCGGAAGATGTGGACGTTCTCGACTTCGCCCCGCCGCAAGTCGAAGAACTCTGGGACGAGACGGAAGACGACGGCCAATACGAGTACGGATATCTCGAAGGCCGGTGGGAGAACGGCAGCCATAGGAAGTGGTGCGCCGTGTTGAGCCGTGAGCAATTCGACGAATTCACTCAGAAATGCGGCCTATTCGCCGAGGATGTTCAGACGATGGGAAGCATCGGTGCTCCGGGCTTCGGTTACGGCTGGTCTCCAGCGATCTCGTTCACCAGCGACGAATCCGATGCCATTCTGAGTGCTTATGTCACGCCGCTGCCGGAAGTCGAGAAAGAACATTTCGATGATCGTGATTGGGATCGAGTCCGGGATGCCATGCTCGCAGTCTACGCCTAACTGGCTTATGGCCCGGCCCGATATCGGGCCGGGCCACACTTAACCGACACTCGCAATCGACTCAGTAGAGATGGCAAGCATTTCCCTCTCAGATCGAGAGAACCGAACATGCGAGAGCAAGTGTTCAACCCGATGTCGTTTTGGTGCGCCCCGAATCAGGCAACTCCAGATTACGTCATCTACGACGCCTTTCGCTCCTGGGTCGCCTACGGTCTGCTGACTTGCTGGCTCAGCCACGACGCCGATGATCCGAACGCTGATTGCAACATGGCCCGGCCAGTCACCTGTGACGACGTTCAGGAACTGCGAGATTACTTCCTCAACTTGGTCGAGACGGTGATCGTGACGTTGTGGAAGAGTCAGTACAAGCCCGGCGACGGCAGCATCGACGGTGACTGGCAGTCGCTCGTCATTGGGAACAGTGAGGAGAATCCCGGTGAAGAAGAGACCATTCTGACTTGGTACGTCCGCCTCGACAACGACTGCATGATGTTCGATCTGCAATGCTCTGGGGCCGATGGCACCGCCGTTTGGCTCAGTTACGATGCCATCGCCGACCGTCGAAACGTCCTCAAAGTTCTTGCGGATGCCCGGAAAACAATCGCCGACGACGGCGAGCAAAGCCAAGTGTGGCCCGCCTTGGTTGAGTTGGTTGAGTCCACGTAACTGACACTGGCAACAACGCCATGACCGAATAACTCAAGCAGAGAGGGACGACACGATGGTGGACACGCTACGTCCGAAGTTCAAATTGGGCCAGGTCGTCGCAACTCCAGGTGCGCTGGAGTCACTGGAAAATGCCCGGCAGACGCCGCAGGAATTGCTTGACCGACACATCAAAGGCGACTGGGGCGACCTCGATGCCGAGGATGCCGCCCTGAATGACGCCGCTCTTCAGCCAGATGATGGCTCCAGGTTGTTCTCGGCTTACCTCCTCAAGACCTCCGAAAAGGTCTGGGTGATAACTGAGGCGGTGGGGGAGGACGGGCAACGGGCTTCAACTTGCATCCTGCTCCCAGACGAGTATTAGATCCACTTCTAACTGACACCTGCAACGACGGTAGGAACACCAACCGCTGTCTTGCAGGAGTCGAGAATGGCCTTCACCGTCAACGCCTTCAATCACGCCGAATGGAGCCGACTCGGACTCGCCGACTACGGCGACTTCGCCGACCAAATCGCCGAGGTCAATGTTGGCGAAGACGCCTTCAGCGGCTTCGGCGAGTGGTTCTTCGTCCCGGAAGTACCGCTGCTCAATGGCGACCGGGTGATCTACTTCGGTAGCTGGGGCAACGACAACAGCCCCGGAGCCTCCATGTACACCAACGCTGAAATCTTCGACGGCAGCGATCCCAACGATCTGTCTGAGTTTGCTAAGCGGGTCCGGCATTGGGAGAGCCAGTCAGAATACGCTGGGACCGAGTGATTCGTCGGGTCAGCATCGATTCAACGATTCCCTTCTCAACTCAGGAAAACCGCCATGAGCTTGCCTTGCTTCCAGGCCGCCGAGGCCACGCTCGTCGATCTCGACGCCGTGCATGTTTCGGAGCAAGCCATCCGGGTGACGGCGTGTGCGCTCAACGTGTTGGTCTTCGCCGCTGGCTATGGGGACGCCAAAGGGGACGACCCTTACGGCGTGCCCGTCGTCATCGAACAACGAAATGGCGAGCTATTCGTCAAAGTCTGGGATGACATCAACAACGCAAGGCCATCGCATGTCATCTGTTTGAAGGGTGCCCGCCTGTCAAACCGTCATCCGAAGTAACGGACACTCGCAATCGTCGTGGGCAATCCGAGTTCATCCAAGAGACCAACGGCAATGACTGACTCCACCGAAGCCGCACGCCGCCAACGGCTCGCCGAGATCAACACCGAAGCGGGTGAGCGTCCGGCCCTCGAAGCTCAATATGGCCAAGTCTGGGACACGAGCGAACTCGCCCAGGATTTCACAGTGATTGGCTTCATGGCCCCGCTGGTTGTGGTGCGACGGAAAGCCGACAACGTGAAGGGGTCGCTTGAGTTTCAGCACCAGCCACGCTTCTACTTCAACTTCCAGGCTAATTGACCGTCGCCGCCAATGGCACGAGCCACACAGTATCACCGTTACAACACGAGGAAACTGTCAATGACTGAGCCGACTCATTCGAGGGTCTTGAACGACGCCGATTCCGACTACTCAACGAAGTTGCCGATTCGCATCTCCATCTCGCCAAACGGCGTGGCGGTATTTGCCGAGGGCTATGGCGACGGCGGCAGTGTCGAAGGCTACGGTACACCGGTGTTCCTCGAACTCTACCGTGGCGAACTGCGTGCCATCATCTGGGCTGACATCAACAGCGAAGACCCAACCCACATAATCCCGCTCAACGGGGCGAGAGAGTCGAATTGGCAGCCAATCTAGCCGACACTCGCAACAAGGTCAGTGACGGGAATCACAAATCGAGGGCCAACAATGAAATTGCTTACCGTGCGAGTGACGGTCGAAGGCGGTGTCGTCCAGCATGTCGAGGTGCCGAAAGGCGTTGCGGTCATCTTAGCCGATTACGACGTGGACGGCACCGACTCAGATGACTTGAAGACGGACGACAACGGCGATCAATTCTGCGAATCAATCTGGAACCACGGAGAATGAGTCATGCCGGTGTACGAGATCGAGCAATACGAGCTTCACACAATGAAGTATCGTGTAAAGGCCAAGAGCCCCGCTCATGCCATCAAGAGACTGTTCGACGGCGAAGCCGAGGTGGTAGACGGCAGCCTCGAATACATCGAAGTCGCCGACGACTTTGGCCTGCCCGTCGATGAAGAACGAGACCTAGCCAAAGCCTTGCGCCGGTTGGACGTGGTGGTTGGCGACGACGTGATCCCGTCGATTCGAGGCTTTGAAGAAATCGAGTAGGTGGCTGCTGCAAGCCGCTCCTGGACCCTCGCCAACTGACACTCGCAACCACATTGCCCAATCCTGGAGAATAACAATGCGTGCAAAGGTAACGATCAGCGACATGCACGGTGACGAGAACCGCAGCAGAGTTTTCGAGTTCACGGACTATGGCGAACTTAATCGGCTAGTCAATGAGTTCGGGGAAGAAACCGAGTTCACTCGTTTCGATGTGCAGATTGAACCGGCTGGCGATGAAGAACTGGATCAAGATGCGATTGACTTGATCGAGAACGGAAGTGTGCCAGGGAGTGAATAGCGTGACTCGTCTTGAATTTGGTCGCAACTGGATAGAGGTTGAAACCGCTTCCCACGGCGGAGCCATCCTCAGTAATCTCAAGGACGGTTGCGAAGAACCGCCCGAGGCGTGCATCGGCTGTGCTGCCATCGACGGACTCGAAAGCCTGATCTTGGCCCACACCTGCGCCGGTATCGACATCACCGCTGACGCTTACAAAGAAGGGATTCAAACGGCGTTGGATGCCATCGGCAATTCCGACTGAGGCATCGAGCCCGCTTATCTCCGGTCGCCAACTGACACTCGCAACTAAACCGTGTTGCAGAAAATGAAATCAAGAAACTCGATCTGGGTTTCCTGGAAATGTGGGCTGCCGGGTGGCCTTTGTTCCTCGCTACCGGGTTGCACTTTTTGTTTCTTCGATCTCGAAAACTGTGGTACCAGGGGCTGAAGCGCCATCACGATCCGAGCTTCGCTAATACAACCGCCACCAAAAAAACGCTGTCCGCATCAAGTTGAAGTTAGATAGCATTTAGTTCGCCTTGCAGTTTGGCAATCTGGCCACAGATGGCCGAGATCTCTTCATCGAGCCTTGCGTTGGGAGCTTGGTTCTCTTTCTCTCGATATTTGTGAACGTCAACCAAGATTGCGATAACGAAGATCGGGATTGGCAAGATCATGAGGCAGCCGATCCCGAAGGCGACCATTATCGGAATGTGCAACGACTGTGGAATTCGGTTCTTCTGCCAGACGAAATAGGCGGATGCCGCCTCTTGAAAAGCCATCGGGTTTTTCCGCAATTGCAGTGCTTCAACCTCGCCTCGGTGTAAGCTAATCCGCCGTTCCAGTTCGTTTTGTTTGGCCTCCCTTTGAACTTCTTGTTTTCTCGCCCAAGCAAGTGCCTCGACCACTTCGGGGTGACTCTCAAGCTCTTTCCGAAGCCGATGGGCCTCGCCAACCACCCTTTCAAATGCCGCCTTGTTGTCACGTCCACGAATGATCGGCGTCCCGATCCCTTCACTGTCGATGCGTTGAAGCACTTCGGAAAGGAGAAAAAACTTGGACGAGGGCGGAATATCTGAATCAGCGGCCGAACACGAGGCAACTAGCTTTTCAGTTTGGAACACAAGTTCTTCGATATATCCTTGAACTTGCTCACGTTGCAGCATCTCATGCTGAATCGCCATTGCATCGGCAGTGTTTTGCCGAACATTGGCCATTGCGCCGTTGATCGAGTCTAGGGATACAACTATGTCCCTCAGAAAACTTGTTTGAAGGAACTTCTCTCGGTCGCCGTTATGCGCAAAGGCTCCAAAGGCCGCCTCGTTGTACATCATGTCTTGGTGGATTCTTGGCATCGCCATTCCCCATCAGCATTTGCAAAGGTACCGTTCGAACCAAGGCTAGCACAAAAGTAGCTAGCGGTACATCTTATCGGACGTGTGCGGGGCCAGCCAGTTTGGACGACCCAACCTGGGGGTGCGTATGGCGTCTCGCAAACCACGAATCGATCATTCGGAGATCGTGAGGCTATTCGCCGCTCGACTTCGTGAACTACGCCACAGTCGTGGCATGACTCAAGCAGAGCTTGCACGGCACGCTAACATCACGGCCTCTTACGTCGGCCGCCTGGAGTCGGCTGGGGCAGCGCCGGGTATCGATCTGCTCGACCGACTGGCAAAGGCGCTTGGCACCACGCCCACGGATCTGTTGCCGACCTCAGCCCCAACTGACTCGATGGCGGTTCTTCGAGATCGAGCCAAGAAGTTGTTCGATGCAGTGCTTCAGTCGGCCGACCGAGATGCGCTGGTCATGTTGAACCCGTTGCTGGCTCGGCTTGGTGAGTCGCTGGCTCGAAGTCGATGATCCACTTCTTTTGACCATTGCGTCCATCTATGATTTCCGATGACCGAGGTTTCAAATGAGCGCCACATCATGGCCAAAAAAACGACCACGACTAAGGCCACCGAGGCTGACGCCATCGACTTTCGGAAGCGAATCCAAAAGACCATTGACTCGCTCAAGGCATTGAACAAGAGTCAAGCCGAGGTGGCAAAGAAGCACCCCGAGTTCGGCAAGCTAGCAACATATTCAATCGATGGCTTGACCAAGCTCCTTAACGGAAAGGAGTTCGTCAACTTTGGCTTGATTGCCGATTGTCCAAGACTGGTCAAACATTTCGCCAAACATCGAGCCAAAGCCAAGGAGTGTTTTTGCAACTGCCAAGGAGCAGTTGCCCTGGTGGGTCGAGATGCCACCTACTACGAAGGGGTCGTCGCCACCGATTTGACCCAGGGAAAGGTCGATACCCTGGCACATCACGGGTGGATTGTTGTGGACGGAATGGTCTACGATCCGACCCTCGAACGTGCTGCCAAACAATTTGGTATCAAACTCGGGCCAAGGCGTTATTTTGGCGTCGCCCTGTCCTTCAAAATGGTGACGGCCAACGTCGTTGAGAATAATGCCCGCCCTTTCCTTGATTTATCCTTTCTAACTTGAATCTGGAGATCCGCAAAATGGCCAAGGCCAGAGCAAAGTCGAGTACCAAGGCCGAGCCCACCATTGATGACATCGACTTCCAATCCATCCTGAAATTCAAGGCGGATATGTTCGTAATGAAAATTGGGCTCAATCCGGCCGACGTTGCCGATATGGTCGAACTCGCTGCCAAAGGCCAAGAGTTTGTTACGGTTGGGAAGATTTCAAGCTGCCCAATTCTGGCCAAGCACTTTGCCAAGACCAAGGCAAAAGCGAAAGAGTGCTTCGATAACTGCCAGCGTGCGGCACTCGCCCTGGGCGATGTGGTGGCCTATTGCGAGGGCATGGCCACCACCGGCATCAAGCTAATCACAATGCACCACGCTTGGCTAGCGGTGGACGGAGTAGTCTACGACCCTACCCTAGAACTCACTACCGATGGCAAGCGACATCGCTATTTTGGGATGACCTTCACGGCCGAGCAAGTTGCTGCCCACTTGGTGCCGGGCAAAGAAAACGCCATGTTGGTTTTGAGTTGATGAGGCTCTGGACGTAGCACAAACCGGGACATTCCAGTACGGAAGTTTTGAGCTTTTCTGCGCACCGCCAGCAGATTCCATCGTGATGCGTTGCGAATTGAACTCAGGAATCAGAGTCACCCAAAGGGTGGCGATACAAAGACGGCCTCCCGTTCACGTCAATGGCGAATGAAAAAGCTCTGCCCACCCATCAGCCACGTCGCCCCTCGTGGGCGGTCGCATTCAGTAGAGCGAAGCCAACCCGATTGATTCTCACCGCTCAACGAGTCGATGGTTCGAAGGCAAATGAATGACTTTGATGGGCCGCAGTTGCACACTGCTGAAGTATTCGACTTCTTCGGCTGCGCCGCAGACCAGGTTTCAGCGAGAAGAGCAAGCGGTTTTCTGAAGCTCGAAAGATGCTTGGTTCAGGCCACGCTTTGCCCGTCAGGGCAGGCCGAAAGATGTAACATACAGCGTAACATACAGGCTTTTTGGCTCAAAAAATCGCTCAAAGTCGTCGGGGACTTACGTCGATTTTCGGCATCACCTACGGCGTCGTAATGGTCGTGAAATTGGACACCGAATTGACACCGATGCGAAAAAGAAAAAACGTCGCAAGTTGTTGTCCTTGCGACGTTTACGATAGCCGCCTCCGAGGGTCGAACTCGGGACCTATGCTTTACGAAAGCATCGCTCTACCACTGAGCTAAGGCGGCGTAAGTTCTGTTTCTACCGAGTCATCGGTCGAGCGATTCCTCCACTTTACGAAAGCGGTGCTCTACCGTTGAGCTACTTCGGCGTCGGCAAATTATCTTACTTAGGGTGTCCGGGGGCGTCAATTCGGTTCGCCCCGTGCCGGACCCCGCGCCGGGTCCGGTCGTAGGGCCCCGGGGTGTCATCGCCATTTCGCCCGGTAATCCCAGCGTTCCTTGAGTGCCCGGGCCCCGCGCGACCGGCCGTCGAAGTTGTTGCCTGCCAGAATCAGCTCCCACAGCCCCGAAAGCCCGGAACCCTTTGCCAGCGCGAGGGCCCCGTCGGAGGTCAAGTCGTTGTTCGTCAGGTCGAGAGTTCGCATGGTCGGTCGCTCGGCCAGGGCCGACGCGCCCGCATCGCCGATGTGGTTGTTCGCAAGTTTGAGGTGGGCCAGGCGCGGCAGAGATGTCGACCCGGCAATCGCAACGGCCCCGGCATCGGTCAGGCCGTTGGTGGCCAGATCGAGGATCACCACCTGCTCCAGGTGCGGCGCCCGGGCGATGATCTCCGCGCCGGCATCCTGCAGAAACTCGTAGCCCAACATCAGCGAACGGACCCGGGCCGTCTCCGGCATGCGGAGCAGATCGTTGAGCAACTCGAGTGACATCTGGCGCGGGCCGTACAGGTGAACGTTGCCCACGGTGGGGCGGTCGAGCCAGTTGAGCGGCCCCTGAACAAACCGGCGGACGTCGAGGCGGACTTCGATGAACCCGCGGTGAAACCACGACGCGAACAACTCGTCGGCCAGTTCACCAAGCCACTCATTCTCGTGCTCGCCGAGCAGCTCCGATTCGGCGACGGCCCAGTCGCGCCGCTGCGGGTCGCCGTCGCGCAGGCGGTGCAACTCCACCTGCGCGCGGATGAAAGTGCCCCGCGGATCGCCGCGCTCCTCCAGCCAGTCGGCATAGATGAGTCGCGGCAGATCGTCGTCGGGTTCGGCACGGACGGCGTCGGCCAGCGCATCCATGCCGGAATTCTAGGCTATCGGACCTTGGCCTGGAACTGGACGATGCCGCTCTGGCCCGGCGGCAGGTCACCGGCCACCTGCCAGCGGAGAACGGCGCTGCCCGCCTCGTTGGCCTGCAACGTGAACGTCGTCGGGCGGTCGCCGCGACTGCTCCCCGGGACGTACTCCAACCGCGAGGCCAGGCTGTCGGCCACAATGATGTTCTCGGCCGGCTTCCCGCCGTAATTCACGTACTTGATCGTGAAGGTGACGATGTCACCGGGCTTCGCCTCGCGCGGGTCGAGCGTCTTGATCAGCACGAGCGGGTCGCTCGGCTTGCACTGGTCGCGGTACTGGATCAGCGTCAGCGGTTCGATGACCGTCGCCTTCACCAGCAGGCCCTCGACCGTGCCCAGCACCAGTGGCCCACCCTGGAACGATTCCAGCTCGTGCAATGCGGTACGGACGATCGTGGCATGCGGCTGCTCCGTCTTGCGGACGAGCGCCGGGTTCGTCGCGCCGTTGGCGACGAGCGGGGGTAGCGTCTTGCGGTTGAGGCCCGGAGCGGCCGCCTGGGCCGCGAGCCCGACCGGCAACACGATGCCGCAACCCGCTGGCAGAAGTTCTTCGCGGATCACCGGGAAACGCGGTGCGAAGAGACAGACACGATTCGAGATCGCGGCCCGCCGCTTACCGCCCGCCTGATATTCGATGCCGGTGTCGGTCGCGTCAAGATTGCCGAGGTGGCCGTCCGGGCCGATGCCCAGCCGTGGGCCGATGTCGCCGCCGTCGGGCAGGAGTTCTTCCGTCGGGATCTTCGGCCCGAGCGTGGGGTCCCACCACTGGAAATGCTTGCCTTGGAGGATCGGCGGGTGCGCCGGCGGCGCGAGCGGCTCGCCCGGGTATTGCAGGGTGCCGGCGATGTCGACGCCGATCAGTTCCTCGGCCGACAGCGAGCGCGAGCCGAGTCGGGCGATGAGCATCGGCCGCCCGTGGCGCTTCGCGGTCTCGAAGGCCGTCTCGCCGCGGGCGGCTTCCCGCTCGAACGGCTGATCAGGCGTGGTCGCTTCCGGGGCGGCGGTCAGCGGGTCTTCGAGGTAGATGACCTTAGTAATCATGCCGCCGGCCAAAACGCGCTTGAGGTCATCGGCCGAGACGGGGATGGTCGCGGGGAAGTCGGCCGGGTTCAGCGTGACCGGCATGAACAGCGTTTCGCGGACCTCGATCGAGATGTCGAAGACGGTGTTGGGCTCGTCGGCATAGCCAGTGAGCTGAGCGCGATGGATATAGCCGGGCCGGAGTCCGACCGCGCCGTCGACGGCCCGCGCCGACGGAGTACCGGGCCGCCACGTCGTCCGGAGGCCGGCGGGCCCCACGACCTGCACGTGCATCGTCTGCGAAAACGCCGAGGGCGGCGACGGCGGAGCGCCGGCGGTCAGCGTGGCGGCGAGAAATAGCAGAGTGTTCATGGTCGCACCCGGTGGAGGAATCAGTCGACAGGCAGTCCCGGAAACGAAAACAGATTGCAGATCGAAGGGGCCTTCAATCTGCAATCTGTTTTCTTCAAACGACAGTCCTCACTTCATCCGGAACCAGCCTTTGTCCACCGAGGCCGAGACCTGGGCGGAGGCGGGCTTGATACCCGGGGCATCGGGGATCTTCATGGCCGGCGGGGCCGGGGCCACGCGCGAGCCGGGCGCGGGCGGCGTCATTCCCGGGGGCAGTCCACCCGGAGGCATCGCGCCACCCGGAGGAATTCCACCGCCCGGGGGCATCATGCCGGGCCGGCCGGGGCCGCCCATCGGTCCGCCGGGCGGCGTGTCGATACCGGGAGTGTTGGGCGCCTCGAGGTCGATGTTGCCGAGTCGGAAGATCGCAAGTACGCTGCCGCGACGCATGGCCTCGGCGACCGGGTCGACGCCCGGTTCGAGTCGGCTGCTGACGATTTCGTCGGGCCCGGCGGCGGTCAGATCCTGGTACGCGGGGTCGGGCAGGTAGATCACCTTCACGACAAAGTTGCCGCTGGTGACCTGTTCCAGATCTTCCTCGGTGACGTTGATCGGCACCGCGCTGTGGGCGAGGAAGGTGGCCGTCTTGCTCGACGCCGGGATGACTTCCATGGTCGGGTAGAGTTCGAGGCCCGGCCGATTCGGGAAATCGGAGAGTTTCAGCCGATAGGCCGCGCCCTGCGGGAAGTTGTAACGACCCGGGGCTTCAACCATGGTGCCGGTAAAGCTGCCGGCTCCGGGCTGGCCGTTGTACCACGCGACCTTCATGCCGGCCGGGGCCGCAAACCGGATCGAGGTCCGGCCCATACCGTAAGGGTTCATCATCCCGCCGGTGAGAGCGCCCACGGCGGCGACAGCACCCGGGATGGGTGTTGCGCCCGGCGTCTGGGGCCCCCAGTTCACCTGGCGGATGCCGGAGTCGTTATTGGTGGTGGAAGTGGCCGAGGCCTGGCGAATGCCGGACTCGACGCCGGGCTTCATGCCGGCGCGGGCCGCCACCGGTTCACCCCAAGGGCCAACCGCATTGGGCACCGCCTTGACGGTCCCGGCCACGCCCTGATGGGCCATGCCATTGGGGTCGACCTTCTGGGTCGACATGCACCCGCCGCCCAGGGCCGCGAGTAAGAAGAGCGACTTCGCTTTGATTTTCATCGTGTCCCCCTCGCACGCCGCCCCGACTGCCGGGTCCCCACCCGGTCCTCGGTCCGTGTCCGACGGGGAATGAATCGGCCACGGCGCGACCGGAACTTTGGGAAAATCCGGCGCGAACCGAGAAGGCGGCACGATGGGTAGACTGGGCAAGATCATGACAACTGATTTGCCAGTGGAAAGGCGTTAGCCAGACGGCCGACAGGATTCGGTGCTACTCAACCGGGCGTCAATCTGCAGGTTTCCCGAGATTCTCTTGGTGAAACAAGAGCTTCTTGGTTTTCAGAGTTTTCGGCGCGGCAGTTGCGGAAGGCTGTTTTCAATCGTCGCTTGATTGACTGTGGTTTCATGCGCGTCCTGCTTCGGTGGGATTGGCGCAGTGCGACGCCACGCTGCCGTCCATTTGCCGCTGTGGGTGGCTGATTCCGAAGTCGTGCGGCACGCGAGGGTGCATCATGATCCACTTTTTGAGAATCGGTATTCTGGGACTCGCCGCTAGCATGATCTCACTCACTGGTAATGTGCGTGCAGATATCGTCGTGTCATCAACAGGCGGAACTGAGCAGGACACACGGGGCAGACACACGACGAACAACGCCGGTCCTGGTGGTAACTCGCTCGCCAAGCCGACAGCCCAGATCAATGCCGCATCCGTAACTTTGCCTTCCATCCTGCCCTATCCGGTACCGATTGGTCCGTGGGCGAATGTGAGCGCCCCTGCAACCCTGAGTGGAATCGTCTACACGTCGACTGCCACTGCATCCCTGACGGGCGGAGCAGGATTTTGGAATGACTCCGCCAGCACGGCCACGATCACAAAAGCAGCTTCAGCCTTAGGTCAAGAAACTGCACGGGCGGTAGCGGTCGGTAACGACCCCGCTGCCTACAGCGTTACTTTCGATTCCGCATTTACACCGGAGGTTGTGTTTACCATCAAGTTCTTTGCCGGTGCGTCGCTCCGCTCGCTGACCTCCGGGACGGGTGAATACACCTCAGCACGGTATTCGGGCTATTCCGAATCCAGCCTTGTCGCCGGCCACTTGGTCGACTTCGATTGGTTCGCGGACTCCAACAACCTGAGCGGGTCAACTTTCTCCTTTCATAGCAACCCGGTACTCGGTCTCAACGACGCTGCCATTCAGAGTCTTTTCCTCTCCAACGTCAGCAACACAGGTGGAGTAAACACTCTAACCTCGACAATTTCAATCGAATACTCGGTGTTCCCCACACTCGCGCCCGGGATTCTCGACCTCAACTATACCTTTGGTGGCGAGACAGTTCACGAAGTCACCGCGGCCGTGCCAGAACCGGGATCGATGATTCTTGCAGGATCGATGGCCAGCCTTTTTGCGATCCGACGATGGCGTGGTCAGCGGAACGAAATCGCGGGATAAGGCGAAACCCGGAATTGCCTGGCCAACCGAGACCATCACTATTGTCGGAAAGCTTGGTCCTGCGCTTCGTCGGGAAAGGCCGGCCGTCGCGCCCGCTGATGATTTCAGGCGTTGGTTGATCCGATGGCATTCGCCGTTGGCTCGACAGTTGCCGTTGCCTTCGTCCGGTAGAAGCGGTTCGCCAGCCAGTTCTCCGCGACGAACAGCGCGAGCACGATTAGCATCAGCCAGGGGAATAGCTCCACCGGCCGCTTCTGCCGGCGCTCCAGCGATTCGCGCAGCGGTGCGGTCTGGCCCGGGGCGAGGATGCCGTCGGCCCCGAACACCGGCTTGAGCGTGTCGACGCCGACCCGCGGCGTGAGTTGATACTCGCTGCCCGGAACGTTCAGGCTGAACCCCGTGACCCATTGCCGGTCGGGCGTGCTCAAGGTGTACTGCCCGATCCGACGCGGCTGGATCATCCGCAGGTCCGTCGCCTTGTCGGGCCGTGGCACCGTCGCTTCGACGCCCGGCCCCGTGAGCAGAAACGCGGCCGGTCGCACGCCGATGGGGAGCGGCACGGTCACCGGCCGACCTGCGGGCAGGTTGAACTCCGCGTCGGCATCGCCGCCGACCAGGTATTGCATCGACTGGTTCATGAGCGCGAGGCCGAACCACCATTCCCAGTAGTCGTTAGCCGAGCGATCCTTGGCGTCGCGCCGGCCGTCGATCGGTGTGGTGAACAACAGCACCCGCCCGCGCTTCGCGGTGCGGTCGAGGGCGGATTCGATCACGGCCGGATGCCGGCCGGCGTCGTTGTACCGCACCAGTATCCCGGCACCCTCACCGGGCGTGACGGCCCAATACCGCGTCGCCCGCGGCGGGTTGTCCGCGAACCCGTTGGCAGGATCCTGCGCGTACTCGCGAAACGGCGCGATGGCGGGATGCTGATACTGATAATCGAGCCAGACCACGCCGGGATCGGGGGCGGCGACATACTCGTCGAGTCGGGCGGGCATCAGGCCGCAGGCGGGGCCGGCCGGGTCATAGTCGGCACGTAGGAGTTCATCACCGCCGGGGGCGATCAACACACCGCCGCCCCCAGCGACGTATGGCGTCAGCTTTTCCCAGAGTCCCGCCCGCGCGGGGCCGGCCACGCCGAGCAGGACCACGGCCCGATACACAGCGAGTTCGGCCGGCGACATCGCCCGCACGGCCGGGTCGTCGGCTACCTTAACTTCGCACGGGTACTTCGCCTTCACGGCGCGGACGAAGTCGGCGGTGTCGTCTGACCGATCACATAGGACCAGCACGGGTCGAGGAATCGATACCTCGAAACACACATACATGACGTTGTTCGCCACGAGCGCGTCGTCGGTCGCCAACCGCACCTCGGCCCGGTACAGGCCCGGCTTCAATCCCCGGCGGGTGAACGTGATCTCCTTCGATTGCCCGGCCGCGATCCTGACCGGCTTCGTCTCCACGTCAGGCGAGCCGTCGAGCCGGCAGAGGATCTGAGTCTCCACGTCCTGCCCGGTCGATTGTACCGTCACGCCGAACGTGACCGGGACGTTTGCCGGAACGATCTGCGGCCGGAAGCGCAACTCGGTCAGCGCGAGGTCGGCGGGTTTGTCGAGGCCGACGTCGATCAGCAGTGATTCGGGTTTCGGGTCGCCGAGTGCGGCCCGGGCTGCCTCGATATCCGCGGACCGGGAGTTGTCCCAGCAGGCGGGCGCGCGGTCGGTAAAGACGTAGAGCAATCGCGGTGGCGGCCCGTCGGGGTCGGCCGACTCGGTCGCGAGTTCCTGGTACAGCCGATAGGCCGCGAGGATGCCGTCGGTGACGGGACCGGCCGCTTCGGAGAGTTCGCGCTGAGTCACGCGCTCGCGCGCGGCCGTCGCACTCGGCAGCCACGCGCCGCCCGGCTCAGCAACATCGAGCACGGCAAATCGGCTTCCCGCGGGAGACGCCTGGATCACTTCGAGGGCACGGGCCTTGGCGTCGTCGAGTCGCGACCGCCCGGCCACCGTGTAGCCCATGCTCGGACTCGTGTCGAGGATCAGCACGACGGCCGCGGGGCGGTCGCCGGCCAGACTCAGCGCCTCGGACACGATCCGGGGCCGGGCCAGCGCAAGGCACACCAGCCCGATCAGGAACATCCGCATGAGGAGCAGCAGGAGGTGCCGGAGTTGGAGCTTTCGGCGGTTGGCCGTGGCCTTGCGGGCGAGAAAGCGGAATGCGGGAAACGGCACGCGCTGCGGCTTCTGCCGCATAATCAGGTGCAGGATCACCGGCACCCCGGCGAACAGCAGACCGGCTAGGAGTGCGGGGTGCAGAAAGGTCATTTAGATGACATCAATAACGGGGCTACTCCCAATTTACGATGGTCTCCGACCAAAATGTAGGCAGTTTGGCTGGGGAAGGGCTGCCTGACTTGGCCTGTGAACTCCGAATAATGGCCTTCTCCAAGACTAGTTCGATTACTGTAGCCGCTGTCGAAATGGTCAGCCGCGGTTCACCTGGGCGACGGGTGAACCCCGGTGGATAGCTACAGACGATTACGGCGAAACCACCGACTCCCTGCAAGACCGGCCAACCCAAGCAACGCCATGGACGAAGGTTCCGGAACAGCCTGAATCGTGTATTCTACATCGCCACTGAAAATCGGGTTGGTCGCGCCCGGCCCCTGAAAAGCGGTGGCTTCCAAAGTCAACGTGTATTGGCCGGGAGCAGTGAATGCCCAATTGAGATCGGCATGGTCCCCATTCAAGACAAATGCCGTATCCGTTGCGGATAGCCCATCCGCACTCGCCCAGAACGGTACGGGGCCGCTTATATCGGAACCCCAAAGGGAGACATGTCCGGGTCCGCTGACTGATTTCAGTCGGACACGGATCCACTCTCCTGTAGCGTTGATCCGGGGATCGGACTCAAAGTAGGATGCGACTGCCCCCGGCAGGTTGTCTTCGGCGCCGATACCTAGAATCAGGCCCTGAGGTGACGGTGTATCCACGACCCGGAAGATCGTACTCCCGGCGGGTACGCCAATGAAGTCGAAGGCGCTGCCGGCGGGCCGGGGCGCCTGGTTGTGTCCAAGGAGGCGAATGATCGCCCAGTCCGTCGCCCCGGGCGCCCCACCGGGAGAGAACTCGGCCGCTCCCGTTTCATCGTGGATGTGAAGGTCCCAGCCGGTACCAGCTGAGTAACCCATTCCCAGATCAATGTGTCGATCTGACAGAATGACCTGAGCAGACGCCGGCCCAACGAGTACAAGAGCCCCCAACATCGCGATTGCAGACCATCTCATGCCCGTACCCTCGTATGATGTGTTACCACGTATCATTAAGTTATACCACCACCCCACCATGGTCAATACGAAAGTATAACAACGTTGACACCTTTTTTGAGACGCGTATCATGAGATGAGCGGGGAAAGGCAGTCCGAGGGAGTTGGCTTCATGCAAAGGCGAATGTCGCTTCTGGCGCTTGAAGACCGCTTGGTTCCCGCGGCCAACTACATCCTCACGAATGAGCACGCGGACCTACAAGTGAATTACGCCGCGGGTGCCTGGTCCACTTTCGTCCGAGATCACGATCTCGGCGTTGATTTTCCGGCCGAGTCATCCCTCCAATACGTCAACACGGCATTTGCCGGCAGCATTCGGCCAGCGGGCAGTACGTTCGATTTTCTCGGGGTCCCGGCCGGAGCAACCTACTTTCGGCTTCCCAATCTGCAGAACCCGAATCTGCTTTATCACGGCATAGGTGCCGAAGATGTCGCTCCCGGCACGTTTGGTGTGTATGACCCCGCTTTGGAATCCAAGGGCCGTCAGGCCGGAGCGGGCCGATGGACGCGGTTGCAGCTAACGCAGTTTTCCGGGCCGGGGACTTTTTCCCTGTTTCGGAACGGTGACGCCGGCCCGGTCCGCTTTGTCTCCACTTTTCAAGACAACATAAGCAACCCCGAAGCCGATGGCGTCGACTACACGGACGGCTTGGGACCCGACGACGCCTTCTGGGTATTGGAGGGGTCGCACGTCCATCTGAACTTCGCATTCTCAGCCGTCGGCCGATACGAACTGACGTTCCGCCCGTCGGCGATCATCGGCGGGTCACTCTCGGTCGGGCCCGCTTTCAAGTTCATCTACTCGGTGCAGAATGTCGGCCAGCTCGGTTTTCAGGCCACGAGTTACACAGCCAACGAAGCGGCGGGAAATGCCAGCATCAGTGTCGTCCGCACCGGCGGCTCGGACGGTGCGGTGTCCGTTGATTACGCGACGACGATCGCCGGCACGGCGACTCCCGATGTCGACTTTACAGCGGTGACGGGCACGCTCACATTCAACGACCTCGAAACCACGAAGACCTTCACGATTCCGCTTCTTAACGACGGAAACGCCGAATCGGCGGAAACGGTCGGCCTGTTGCTCTCCAACTTCCGCCCCTGGGACAAGCCGGGCGGTGGCACCGAAGATCCCCCGATCGAAGGCATCAGTTCAACGGCCACGTTGACAATCCAGGACGATGATTCAACTCCGCCCGTCACTGTGACCGGCGTGTCGGTGAATGCCGGATCGGTACAACGCTCGCGGGTGACCAGCGTGTCCGTGGCTTTTGATCAGCACATCGCGCCCGCAAACAGCGCATTTCGCCTTCAGCGACAGAGCGATTCGGCGGTGGTCGGCCTGTCGGTTTCACTCGACAACAGCGGTCCTGGTACGGTAGCTACCCTCACGTTCGGCGGAGCCGTCTCCGAATTCGGATCATTGCTCGACGGTCGCTATACACTGACGGTGTTCGCAGCGCAGATACCGGGCTTGGCTGCGGATTACACGCTGATCGGTACGCCGACGGGGGGGCCCAAGTTGTACCGGCTGTTCGGCGATGCGGATGCCGACGGCCAGGTCACCAACGGTGACTTCCTCGCCTTCCGCCTGGCGTTCCTGTCGGGGAGCCCGACGTTTGATGTCGACGGCAGCGGGCAGGTGTCCAATGCCGACTTCCTCCGGTTCCGCCTCAACTTCCTCGCCACGGTTTGACCATGAAACGCCGCGCCTTTACTCTGATTGAGCTGCTCGTGGTCATCGCGATTATCGCGATCCTGATCGGGCTGCTGCTTCCCGCGGTGCAAAAGGTCCGCGAGGCGGCCGGACGCACCCAGGATGCCAACAATTTGCGCCAACTCGGCCTGGCTCTGACGGGATACTGCAACGACCACTCGGGAATGTTTCCTGAGAGCACGCACACCTTGGGGCCGAACTACCGCGGTAGTTGGATCTTCACGGTAGCGCCCTACCTGGAAGGTGGCAACGACCGGATGGAACGGGTCCGTGTCAGCCCCCACGACCCTCGCGCTGCCGAACGACTGGCCGAGACCGATCCCAGCCGATTGACATCGAGCTACATTCTCAACGAGTACATCTGCGTGCCGGGCCCGGATGAGGCCCGCAACCTGTACCACATGACGAGCACCTCGGGGACGATAACCGTGTTTACGGGCTCCGACAAACTCCCACTCTCGGTCTTCAGCGACCACACTCACTCGAGAAACTGGTTTAAGTCGCCCTGGGGTTTGGTCTGGCAGCGAGTGACCAACGACATCTGTCCGGACCGGTTTGGCGGCAATCCGACGGCCGCGGTCGACTCCCGCACGGCCGGCGGCTCCAACTATCTTTTCGGAGACGGCCACGTGGAAGTGATTCCGGCGCAGGACATCTACCGCCGGTGCAACGCCCGGGACAATTTTTCCAAACCCGTCGAGTGAATCACTCGCCGGTGTAGGTGGCGCAGCAGCTTTCCGTCTCCCACAACACGACTTCGGTAATGGGGAAGCCCTGCGCCTTGGTGTAGTCGTAGATGAGCTTCGCGATGTTCTCGGCCGTCGGGTTCACGTCGAGCACGACCACCGGTTCGCCCCGCTCGCGCAGGTAGCCCAGCACCGGGTCGTCGCGGTGCAGAAGCATCTTGTGGTCGATGGTGTCATCGATCCACTTCTGCAGCACCCGTTTCATCTGCGAGAAATCCATGACCATGCCGAGCGCGTCGAGGCGGTCGCCCTCGAGGGTGATGATGGCCTTGCCATTATGCCCGTGCAAGTTGCGACACTTGCCGTCGTAGTTGAGCAGGCGGTGGCCGTAGCAGAAGTGAAACTCGCGAGTCACGCGGAACATGGATTCTCCCAGGGGCGGTGGTCGGCGGTGCGCTGGGTGGTGCCTTCCCAGGCCCGGCTGAGGTATTCGGTCGGGTCGGAGACGCCGGCCGCGAGGAACGCCCGCCCGCGTTCGGCGCACTTACCGCACACCCCGCAATGCCGGCCATTGCGAGGCGCGACGCACGACAGCGTGTGTTCGAGCGGCAGGTCGCTCCCGCTGCGAATCACGTCGACTTTGGTCAGCCCGCTGTACGGTGTCGCAATGGCGACGTGCCCGCCGACGGCCCGGCTCACGACATCCGCAAAGCCGGCGAAGAACTCCGGTGTCGCGTCCGGGAACGGGTTGGCAGCCAGCGTCGCGAGGGCGAGCGTGGGCACGGCGTGCATCCGGCACCAGATCAACGGCTTGGCCAACAGCAGGACGTTCCGCCCGGGGAGGTAAAAATCCTCGTCCGGAGCGTGAGCATCGGGGGCTGTACCCGTCGCGCTCCAGTGGTTGCCGTACAGGTCGCGGGCTGGCTGATCGAAGACGATCAAAGGCCTGAGTGCGGGGCCGGCGATCGCGGCGAGAAACCGGTCGAGGTAGGCCCGCTCCACGTCTTCCCAGACAAGCCCGGTGCGGACATAGATCGGATGCACGGCCGGATGCAGCCGTGCCGCCAGGCCGAGGAGTACCGCGCTGTCGACCCCACCGCTGACGAGGACCGCCAGCGGTTGTGCCGGATCGGGACGCTGCATTCTCCCATCCTAGGGCGTCAGCCGGGCGGAATGCAACCCGCCGCCTTCCTATCATCAAGGATATGTTGAATCGACGCTATTTGTTTCCGAACGTCATCGAGCTGAACTACCAGGCCGGCCGCAAGCTCGGCGTCAACGTGTATCTGCTCGACGGCGGTGACGAGTTCGCCGTGCTCGACATCGGCTACGAGGAGGCCGTGCCCGAGATCGTCGATCTGATCCGGAAGATGGACTTCAACCTCACGAAGTGCAAGTACCTGATCGCCACGCACGCCGACGCGGACCACGTGCAGGGCCTGGCGCGCGCCCGCGAACTATTCAAGAGCCGGGTCGCGGCCCACCCGCTGGCAGTCCCGGCGATCGAAGCCGGCGACGTGGAAACGACTTTCGCCCGCATCACGGCCCAGGGCATTGACATGCCGATGCCGCCGGTGAAGGTCGACCTCGCGCTCAACGACGGCGACGTGCTGACGATCGGAAAGTTGAAACTGGAAGTCTGGCACACGCCGGGCCACACCCCGGGCCAGCTCAGCTTCAAGACCGGGGACCTGCTCTTCGTCGGTGACAACATTTACAAGGACGGCTGCGTCGGCGTGATCGACGCGCACCACGGGTCGGACATCCCGGCCTTCATCAACTCGCTGAAGCGCATCCGCGGCGACGACAGCAAGTACCTGCTGCCGAGCCACGGCCCGGCCTTTGCGCGCGACGACAAGCAGATCAAGAAGACGATTGACCGGCTCGTGCAGTATCAGCACATGGCCGACTTCGGGACGTGTGCCGTCGACTGGCCCCTGCTCGACGAATGGGAAAAAGACGTCCTCAGCGGCAAACTGCCCAAGTTCAAGGATTGAAGATCGGACTAGCCGCCGAGCACGCCGAGAACTCAGAGAGGTGAAGAAGAGAAGAATACATGCTGAGGTAGTTGCCGAGAGCGACGGGAAATGGTCACAGTTGACCGGAGCCAGAAAAGCGATGAGCGGGTTTCCGAAGGAACATGATCCGATCACGGAACGAATCATCGGCGCGGCAATCGAAGTACACCGCCTGCTCGGCCCCGGGCTGTTGGAGTCCATTTACGAAGAAGCACTGGAAGTCGAACTCGACCTGCGCGGCTTGAAAGTAGAACGACAGGTCGAGCGAGACGTGCACTACAAAGGAAGAACAATCAAGGGATTGCGATTGGATCTGGTTGTTGATGGATCGGTAGTGGTGGAATTGAAGTCCGTCGCACGAACACCGGATGTTGCCAAGGCCCAAGTTCTGTCCTATTTGAAGGCAACCGGTCTCCGCCGCGGCCTGCTTATCAACTTCGGATTGCCGACACTCGTGGAAGGGATAACCCGATTGTCACTCGGATCTATTTCTTGAATTCTGGTTCCACTGTCGTCTTCTGCCGGCTCTCATCATCTCTGCGACCTCGGCGGCAATTTCTTATACCCGCCAGACGCTGGCGGCCCAACTGAGGCCGCCGCCGAGGGCGGCCATGGCGAGCGTCATGCCGGGGCGGATCCGGCCGGCCCTGCGCTGGGCGTCGAGCAATACACCCACGCTGCCGCCCGAGGTGTTTCCGGTCGTCTCGATGATCGAGGGGCACTTCTCCGCGTTCCAGCCGAACTCCAGCCGGACGTTGTTGATGATCCGCAGGTTCGACTGGTGGAGCAGAATCATGTCCGCGTCCTGGTGGGTCAGGCCGACCCGGCCCAGAACCTCAGGGATGATCTCGATCATCTTCGAAGTGGCGAAGCGGTACACTGCCAGTCCGTTCATGATGAGGCGGTCGAACTGCGGCGGCGCGGGTATGCCGGTCGGCAGGTCCGCCGGGATGCGTGGGTGGTACACGGCGTCCCACTGCCCGCCGTCCGAGCCGATGAGCTGGGCGACGCAGCCGACCTCCGGATTCGGGTCGCGGCTGAGGACAGTCGCGCCCGCGCCGTCGCCGAACAGACCCGCGACTTTCGGGTCGTCCGGGTCCACGGTCGGACTGAGGACGTCGGAGCCGACGACGAGGACGTGCTCGTGGGTGCCCACGCGGATGGTGTCGGCGGCGAGTTGCATCGCACTCAGGTAGCCGGCGCACGCGCTCGTGAGGTCGAATCCGCCGCAGGGAGTGGCTCCGATCCGCTCGATCAGGCGGTGGGCGGCGGCCGGGCAGCACATTTCCGACGTCATGGTGGCGCAGATGACCATGCCGAGATCGCTGGGCGCGAGGCGGGCGTCGGCCAGGGCCAGCTCGGCGGCGCGGACGGCGAGGTCGGTGGTGCGTTCGCCGTCGGCGGCGTGAAACCGCGTGCGGATTCCGGTGCGGTCGGCACACCAGCCGGCCGGCGCGTTCAGCCGCTCCTCGATCACCGCGCTGTCCACGACGCGCGAACCGAACGACGAGCCCGTCCCCCGAATCCGACACCCGAATCCCGTCATTGCACCCCCTGGCCGGGGACGATTGTCGCGTCCCGCATACCATAACAGTCTACGGACGTTCCCTGTCTTTAACCCATTCCACGATATGAAGATCGGCCTCGTTGGCTTCGCCGGATCCGGCAAAAGTACTGTATTTCAATGGCTCACGGGCGTTACACCCGATGCAGCCCGCGTCCAGCAAGGGCAGACGGGCATGGCCAAGGTGCCCGACGACCGCGTCGACCGGCTGGCGGCCATCTTCAAACCGAAGAAAACCACCTATGCCGAGGTCGCGTTTCTCGACACGCCCGGCCTCGACTTGGCCGAGCGACGCGACAACCCGCGCCGGCTCGGCATTCTCCGCGAGGCCAACGGCCTGCTCGTGGTGCTGAACGGCTTTTCCGGCGGCGACCCGGCCAAGGAGTTGGAGCGGTTCCGCGAGGAGAGCGCGTTTGCCGACCTCGAGATCGTGACCAACCGGATCTCCAAAGTCCAAGCCAACCTGCGCAAGCCCCGGCCGGCGAAGGAGAAGGAGATCGACGAGTTCGAGCTCGACGTGCTTCTCCGCGTGAAGACGTGCCTCGAGGACATCAAGCCCGCGTCCAGCCTGGGCCTGAAGCCGGAGGAAGAGAAAGCGGTCCGCTCGTTCCAGTTGCTGACGCTGAAGCCCGAGATGGCGTTTGTGAATCAGGGCGAGGCCAACGCCCCGATCCCGAAGGGCCTGCCGCCCGAGACGCTGGCCGCCCCGGTGAAGCTGGAGTTGGAGTTGGCCGAGCTGAGCCCCGAAGACCGCGCGGCGTTCATGGCCGACCTCGGCGTGACGACCTCGCAGCGCGACGAGATGCTGCGGAGCATCATGGTGGCGATGGGCCAGATCGTGTTCCTGACGTGCGGCGAAGACGAGTGCCGAAGTTGGCCGATCGACCGCGGCATCGACGCGGTCAATGCCGCCGGCGCGATCCACACCGACCTGTCGAAGCGGTTCGTCCGCGCCGAAGTGGTCAGCTTCGCCGACTTCCTCGCGGCCGGGAGCATGAAGGAAGCCAAGGCGAAAGGCACGTACCGCCTCGAAGGCAAAACCTACATCGTCAACGACGGCGACATTATGCACATCCTGGCGAGCAGTTGAGAAGTTAAGACTAGCCACAGAGGGCACAGAGTAAGAAGAGAAATGCAACCGCCGCCGAGGTCGCCGAGCACGCTGAGGGAAGAAAGTAGTTGGAATTCGGTTCTTCTCCGAGCTCTCTGTGCCCTCTGTGGCTAAATGTCACTTTTCAATTCCGCCCCGCCGCCCGGCGGAGGACGGCCATGCGTACGGCCAGGCCGTGATCGACTTGTTCCAGGATGGCCGAGTGCGGGCCGTCGGCCACGTCGGGCGTGATCTCCACGCCGCGGTTGATCGGGCCCGGCGCGAGTAGCAACACATCCGGTCTTGCTTTGCGGACCCGCTCGCCGGTCATGGCGAACAGCCGGGCGTACTCGTTCACACTCGGGAACAGGCCGGTCCGCTGGCGCTCGAACTGGATGCGCAGCAGGTTCAGCACGTCGCACTCCTGCAGGATGTCGTCGAGGCGGTGCGCGACCCGCACGCCCAGCGACTCGACCCCGGCGGGCACGAGCGTCGGCGGCCCACACACGATCACTTTCGCGCCGAGTTTCGTCAGCCCGTGAATGTTCGACCGCGCGACCCGGCTATGCAGAATGTCGCCGACGAGGCCGACGGTCAGGCCCGCGATCCGGCCCTTGCGCCGGCGGATGGTGAGCATGTCGAGCAGGGCTTGCGTCGGGTGCTCGTGGGCCCCGTCGCCGGCGTTGACCACCGCGGCCTTCAGATGGTTGGCGAGCAGATGCGGCGCCCCGGCCGACGCGTGGCGGACCACCACTACGTCGACGCCCATTGCCTCGATGTTGCGGGCGGTGTCGATGAACGACTCGCCTTTGCCGACGCTGGACCCGGACGAGGTGAAGTCGACGACGTCGGCCCCCAGCCTGCGGGCGGCCAGGCCGAAGCTGATCCGCGTGCGGGTCGACGGCTCGTAAAAGATGTTGGCGACGCAGATGCCGGCGAGGTCGGACCGCTTGGGGTTGCCGGCGGTGCCGACGCCGAGCATGCCCTCGGCGGCATCGAGCAGGGCGGAAATGCCCTCGGCAGACTGGTGTTCGAGGCCGAGGAGGTGCCGATCGGTCACGGGGTGCTCCGGTGCGGGTTTCGGTTATGATATGATGGGTCGGAGGTCGGAGGTCGGAGGTCGGAGGTCGGAGGTCGGAGGTGTGGCGATGTCCACGCAACGGCATCTGACGCCGACGGTGCTACTGGGCCACCGCAAAGAATGGCTCGTGATCTAGTTCTACTTCGGCGAAAGGCCCGCCCCGCCATCATCGTGGCTATGAGACGTGTTCAGACGTTGCACATGCCGGGCCGTTCGGTGACGGAGGCACACCAATGCGACGAGTGCTGATCGCGGGCGTCGCGGTACTCGGGCTCGGCGTGTTGGCGTGGGAGTTCATCCCAGTCCTGGTGATAATCTGGGACGGGGGCTTCGACCTGACCGTACGCATAGAGTGTCCTGAAGGTCGGCCGCTGGCCGTGACCTGCGAGGCGTTTGGTCGGCGGGAGTACGCGGAAGAAGCGGTTGCTCACCTGCTGCCACCCGAGTCGCGGTCATGGTCTACAGTGGTCGACCCGTTTGACGGTCAGCCGATCACGGTTCAAGTGGCGGTGAGCGGGCGGGATTCGCCGTTCGGCCGGGAGCTTCGGCGTTCGCAATTCCCGTTCCTGGCGGTCATCGCGGTGCTGCCGGACGGCCGCCGGGTGGGGAAAGTGGTGGACATCCCCGACGGCCGGGTGTCCCGCGAGGTGTCGGTCGCTCTCCCGTAACGCTCGGCCGCCAAAACGTTCACTCGGCCTGCCAATTTCAGAAACGATGAGGCACCGGGGACGGGTTCCCCGTCCGCCTGAAGTTGCGCCGGGCGGCGGCGATCCCGTTTGAGGCTGTTGGCTTTCAACCGGGCTGCGAACGGCGCGGCGGCGTCGACCACATTTACCAACGTGCTTCTGGCATGCGGAGTAACGTGGCGGTAGTATGGATGTCGGGTCTTGTGGACGCAAACGCTTTCGGCCTTTGCGATGACGGGCCAACCCGTGGTCCCTCTTTCAATGGCGGCAGGTCCGGCCAGTCACCATCGAGGCCACAAGGAGTGTTCAGTCACTCCACCTGATCCGACCAAGACATCGAAACTGTCAAGAACCGGAAAGGTGGCCCACGAAGATTCGGAGGGCCCGCCCGAACAGGTTTGCTTTCAAATTGCATGAACAATGGCGAATCGTGGCGAGACGACGAACGATCACCGCTGAAGATCTGATGCGTCAACTTGAGGCTGACCCGAAGTGGGTCGCTGAAGATGCAACGCGTGAGGCTCGTCGCGCGGCGAGGGAGGCCCAATTCAAGGCCGAAGAGGTTCCAATCATAGCGGACCTGGCCGCCGTTGGGGTTGACGCGGAGTCCGTATGGGACTTCGTGTGCAAGCGTGCCGCGCCTTTCGAAGCCATTCCGGTACTCGTCCGGCATCTGGGCAAGCCGTATTCGCCAGCAGTGCAAGAAGGCATGATCCGCGCAATCGGCGTTCCCTGGGCGCGGGCGGTTGCATTCGAGATGTTGTGCACCACCTTTCAGGATGAGCGAGACCCAAACATGCGTTTCGCGATCGCCAACGCTCTTTCGGGGATGGCGCTGCTCGACGACGTGCGAGAGTTGCCAGGCATACTTGAGTACGAGGCACTTTTCGGCAAACCGTTCTTGCGGCCTACCGACTCAAGAGGCGATGAGGCTCCGGGAGCGGGTTCCTCATCCGCCTGAAGTTACGCTGGGCGGCGGCGAGGTCCGCGCTGAGACGGCCGATCATTGGCACATCGGCTCACTTCTGCCCGGCCACCTGACGACCCGACCCAGATCGAGATTTCCTCTTTTCCCCCCCAATCTCCGCGGGGGGGTGCGTCGTCGTATCTGTAACGCTATGAACGACCGCGGCGCCAAAGACCGTGCGGCCTCGGCGGGGGCGGACCTCGTCCGCACCTTCGAATCCCTGCGCGATGAACTGGTCAGTACGCTCCTGTTCGTAGTGGGCAACCGCGAGGACGCTCTCGACGCCGCCCAGGATGCGTTCGTGAAGTGCTGGCGGTCGCGCGACGACCTCGCCGGGGTCATCAATCTGCGGGCATGGGTGTTCAAGGTCGCCATGAACACGGCCCGGGATCTCAAGCGCAGCGCGTGGCGGCGGAAGGCCCGGCCGCTCGCGGGGGAGGATGCCGTGTACGCCGATGCCGGTCCCGCGCCTGATCAGCAGGCCGATCACCGAGAAGACCTCGAGCGCCTGCGCGTCGCCCTCACGGGGTTGCGCGACGAGGAGAAGGAAGTCTTCCTGCTCCGCCAGAACGGCGGGCTGACGTACGAGCAGATTGCCGAGATGCACGACCGCCCCGTCGGCACCGTGAAAACCCAGATGCGCACCGCCCTGATCAAACTTCGGCAGGTCCTCGCAGCCGCGCCGACGTGATTGCTCCGAAATCCGCAGCCGCCCCGCCCTCCCGCCCGGATTCCGTCCGGGCCGCAGGAACTCAGTCATGCACGCACACGACGATCTCGTTCAACTCGCGCTCGACGAACTGTACGGGCTGCTCGACGGCCCGGCCGCGAAGGCCGCCCGCGAGAAGCTCGCCACTCCGGAAGGCCATGCCGCGCGCCGCGAGGCGCAGCGGCTCGGCGACCTGATGGCGTCGGCTGCCCGCGTGCCGTTTCCCGAGGCGAAGTTTGCCGCGCCTTCCGTACTCCGCTCTGCGCACCGCGCCGGTGCGGCCGGCTGGATCGGCTGGGTCGTGGCCGCGTCGGCCCTGTTCGCGATCGCCATCCCGACGCTCGCCGGCTTTGTCGGTGATCGCACCCGAGCCCAGCAAGCGATTCTCGCCCGCGCCGAGGCGACGGCTGCCCGCGCCGAATTCAACCGCTCGGCGGAATCCTGGCGCAAGCAGGTGCAGGTCGCGCTCAACGAACACCGCGCTGCCGAGACGGAACTGCGCAAGCTCCAGGCGGAAAGCGCGGTGCAACTGGAGAACAAGCTCGCCGAGGCGCGGGCCCGGCAGTTCAACGTCGTCGTCAGTGGCCCGGCCGCGATCACGCCCGGCGCACCGAACCAGTACCAGATCGCGACGCAGGACATGACCGGCAAGGCTGTCGCAGCCAAGCTCAGTGCGCGGGTCGTCGACCAGTTGGGCAAGGTCGTGTTCGAGCCCGCGCCGGTAGCGACGGGCGGGATGTACACGCTCAAGCTTCCGGTCGATCTGCCGCTGACGCCGGACCGCGAGTTGTCGCTCGAAGTGACCGCGACCGGCCCGGCCGGCCCCGCCGCCGTGGTGAAGCAGGATCTGCCGTTGGCCGCGCCGGTCTATCTCGCGCACCTGACTACCGACAAGCCGATGTATCAGCCCGGCGAGACCGTCCGCGTGCGAGCATTGGTGCTCGAGCGCGGCAAGCTTCAACCGCCGACCGAAGACCTGACGCTGACCGTCACCGTGCTCGACCCGCAGGGCGCGGAGCTTTCGAACATCGCGGGCCGGAGCCGGCTGGGCGACGACGACAAGCTGCGCGGCCTCGCGGCCACGGAATTCACGCTCAGCGAGTCGACGCCGGGCGGCGAGTACACTGTGCGGCTCCGGGAGTCGTCGGGCCGGGCGCCGGAGCAGACCCGCAAGTTCCTCGTCAACAAGTACCAGCCCGCGACGATCGAAAAGAAGTTGGAGTTCGCCCGCAAGTCGTACGGGCCCGGCGATGAGGTCGTGGCCGTGTGCCAGGCGGCACGGGTCAGTGGGCCGCTGGCCAATCAGCCCGTCTCGGCTTCCGCTCAGGTCGATGGCAAGGACCTGCCGGTGGAGCACGCCAAAGCGACCGACGCCAAGGGCGGCGTAGTCGTAAAGTTTCGCCTGCCGGCCGAGATCGAGAAGGGCTCGGCCTCCGTGCGCGTCACGTTCACCGACGGCGGAGCCGTGGAATCGCTCGTCAAGCCGGTGCCCGTCGTCCTGCGAAAGCTCTCTGTCGAGTTCTTCCCCGAGGGCGGCGATCTCGTCGCCGGCGTGCCGAACCGCGTCTACATGCAGGCCCGCACGACGCTGGGCAAACCCGCCGACCTCGAAGGGCGGATCGTCGACGCGGCCGGCAAGGTCGTCGCGAATGTCGCGACACTGAACGACCCGGCCGAGCCCGGCATCAACCAGGGGCAGGCTCGCTTCGAGTTCACGCCCGCGGCCGGCGAGAAGTATCGCCTGACCATCGATAAGCCCGAGGGCATCGTCGGCGAGTACCCGCTGCCCGCGGCCAAGCCGGCCGGCGTGGTCCTCAACACCGGCCTCGGCGTGGCGAAGGACAACGAACCGCTGCCGCTCACGCTGCATGCCGCCGGTACCGAGCGCAAACTCGTCGTCGGCGCCGACGCCCGCGGTCGGCTGCTCGATCACCAAAGATTGACGGCCGCTCCCGGTGCGCCGATCAAAGTCACGCTCAATCCCGCGCCGGGCTACGGTGGCTCGACCCGCGTCACCGTCTTCGAGGAAACGGGCGAAGGGCGCACCCGGCAACTCACGCCGGTCGCCGAGCGACTCGTGTATCGTACCCCGGCCAAGAAGGTCGAGCTGACCGTCGCACCGGACAAGACGGCCTACGCCCCCGGCGACAAGGCCGGGCTGAAGGTCACGGCCAAGGACGAGTCCGGTAAGGCCGTGCCCGCGATCACGATGCTCGGTGTGGTGAATCAATCCGTCGTCGTGATGGCCGATGAGAAGACTTATCGCTCGATGCCCACCCACTTCCTCCTGACGGGCGAAGTGGAGAAGGCCGACGATCTCGAGCACGTCGACGTCGTGCTCGGCAATCATCCGAAGGCGTCGGCCGCGCTCGATCTGTTGCTCGGCGTGCAGGGCTGGCGGCGGTTCGTGGAATCCGGTGAACTGCCCCCGGCCGAGAAGGCCAAGACCGCGGCGGCCCCGGCCGTGCGCGTCGACACGATCCAGTACGTGCGGGCCAAGGCCGAGGAAGTGAATCGGCCCGCGTTCGAGGAGTACCGCAAGAAGCTGGAGGCCGCCGAGAAGAAACTCTCGGCCGCGATCGAGTTGCCGGACAGCCTGCGGAAGCAGCAGTCGGTGGCGGCGCAGGCGGAACAATCGGCCGCGGAGAAAGCTGCCGAGGCCGGGTTCGCCGTTGTCAACCGCAAGGTCTACTGGCAGCGCGTGCTGCCGTGGGCGACGATCCTCGCCGCCGCCGCGGGCATCGTGCTGGCCGGCTGGTCGCTGCTCCGCAACCACGGCCGATATCTCGGCGCGATGGCGTGCCTGGTGTGTGCGGCAGCGTCCGGAGTTGCCTGGCTCAACGTGCACCGGCAGGAACACATTCCGACACCGGTGACGGACACGAACAGCCCGGCCGAAATCCAGCTGATCGAGAACAAGTCCGAACAGGAAAAGCTGTTCCTGGGAGATGTGGAACGACTTGACCAGAAACTTCAAGCCGCCACCCCGGCCGATCGGGCTGAGCGCATCCTCACGTTGGCAGCACCAAAGAAGGGCGAGCGGGGAATCGCTTACGATTATGCCGGCGCAAATTACAAGGCGATCCGGCCGGGCAAACCGGGTGACGGTGGCGGCGATGCCGATGGTGAAGTCGCGGCGCGAGGGATGTTGCCCACACCGTCGGCCGGTGGTGCAGGCGGTACTGGCGGTCCGGGCGGTGTTGTGCCGCCTCCCGCGCCCATGGCGCCTCCGGGCGGTGGTGGCCGGGCGCCCGGAGTGGCTCGTGGCGGAGTGGACCCGCGGTCGGCCGGTCAGCCTGATGCTGCCGCGCGTAAGCCGGCCGGTCAACCGGCCGAAGCAAAGAAAGACGAGCCGGCTGGTTTTCGCGGAAACACGAAACGACCCGCAATGATGCCGGCTGTCGTGGAACCGCCGCCGAGTCCCATAGTTGGTGCCGCCCGACGGATTGAGGAAGTCACACGGGATCAGTTGCGTCAAAGAGACCGCGCCGAAGCCGGTCGGCCCATCGCCGGACTGGTCGGTGGAGGCGGAGGGCGCGGCGGGTTCGGGCGGGCGAAGGAACTGAACGAGGTCGTCGCGGACCTTCCGGCCATCCAGCGGTTCGTCGTGCGGGAGTATGCCCATGTCCACAAGCCAGCCGCCGACGGCGTGCGGACCGACTTCACCGAGACCGTGTTCTGGCACCCGGCCATCATCGTGCCGGCCGAGGGCGCGACCGCGAGTTTCGACCTGTCCGATTCAGTCACCCGGTACCAGGTGATCGCCGCCGCCCACACGCTCGACGGCCGGCTCGGATCGTTCCAGAGTCTGGTCACGGCCCGCAAGCCACTCGCCGTCGAGCCGAAGATTCCCGTCGAGATCACGGCCGGCGACCGCATCGACATGCCCGTCACCGTCAGCAACGAGACCGATCGGCCACGCGACGTGAAGCTGTCGCTGGAGACGCCGGGCCTGGTGCCGGTCGGCCCGCAACCCGTTGTCGAATGGAGTCAGCCGGCGGGGTCGCGCAGCCGTCGGCTCTTCGGGCTCCGTCCGCTCGATACCGAAGCGACCGCTCGCGTGCGCATCAAGGTCGCCGGCGAAGACGCGATGGAGCGGACGATCCCCGTCGTGCCCGAGGGCTTCCCGATCATGGGGCAGATATCGCAGGAGCTTCGCGGCTCGGCCCGGCACACGGTGCCGCTGCCCGCGACGTGGGTGCCCGGCTCGTTGAAGTGCGAAGTCGCGCTGTTCCCGACGCCGCTCGCGGACCTGCAGCGCGGCCTCGACGGCCTGCTGCGGGAGCCGGGCGGCTGCTTCGAGCAGACCTCGACCACGAACTACCCGAACGCCCTGATCATGAACTACCTCCGCGAGACCAACCAGGCGAACCCGGAACTCGTGGCGAAGGCCCGCGGCATGCTCGACCGCGGCTACGCCCGGCTCACAAGCTTCGAAGTGCCGGCCAACCAGATCCGCCAGGGTTACGAGTGGTTCGGCCACGCCCCGGCCCACGAGGCGCTGACGGCGTACGGCCTGCTGCAGTTCCGCGACATGGCCAAGGTCGTGGACGTCGACCCCGCGATGCTCGAACGCACGAAGACCTACCTGATGTCGCGTCGCGACGGCAAGGGCGGCTTCCAGCGGTCGCCGGCCGCGCTCGACTCGTTCGGCCGGGCCAGCGAAAAAGTCACCAACGCTTACATAGTCTGGGCCCTCACCGAGTCGGGCAAGAACGACGATGTGACGGCTGAACTCGATCGTCTCGAAGCCGAATCGCGCACCGAGAACGATCCGTACTTCCTCGCCCTGGTGGCCAACGCGCTGTGGAATCGGCAGCGCAACGAGCCGGCCCGAGCCATCTTTGCCCGGCTGGCGACGATGCAACTCGATGACGGCTCGCTGAAAGGCACGTCGAAGAGCATCACCGGTTCGCAGGGCGACCCGCTGACCATCGAGACGACCGCGCTCAGTCTGCTCGGCTGGTTGAAGGGCAATCAGCAGGGCGAGTATGCCGGGGCGATCCGCAAAGGCGTGAAGTGGATCGGCAGCCAGCGCCGCGGTACCGGCAGCTTCGGGCCGACGCAGTCGACCATCCTCGCGCTCAAGGCGCTCGTGGAATACGCGAAGGCGTACAAGCAGCCGCCGGAAGCAGGCACCGTATCGGTCCGGCTCGGCGAGCAGGTGGTCGCGAGCATCGACTTCACGGCCGACCGGCAGGACGCGATCGTCCTCGAGGTGCCGGACCCCGCGAAGTGGATGAAGCCCGGCGACAACACGCTCACCGTCGAGACCAGCGGCAAGAACCTGTACCCCTACACGGTCGCGTGGAGCTACCACACGCTTCAGCCGCCGAGCGCGTCCGGCTGTGCGGTGTCGCTCACGACCTCGCTGGCCAAGACGGACCTCACGGAGGGCGAGTCGACGCAACTGCGTGTCAACGTGTCAAACGTGAGCAAGCAGGGCCAGGGTATGACGGTGGCGATCATCGGCCTGCCGGCCGGGCTGAGCCTGCCGGACGACTTCAAGCAACTGCGCGACCTCAGCCGGTTGGTGGACGGCAAGCCTGGCCCGATCGCGTTCTGGGAACTGCGCGGCCGGGAGCTGGTGCTGTACTGGCGCGACTTCGCCCCGGACGCGAAGGTGGACCTGAACATCGACGTGATCGCCCGCGTCCCGGGGCGATATCGTGGCCCCGCCAGCCGGGCATACCTGTACTACGACCCGGAAGCGAAGTGCTGGACCGCCCCGTTGGCGGCGAGCATCAAGGCGGAGTGAGTGAAGTCCCGTAGCGGCATTCGCCAGAATGCCGAGGAAGCCGCGCTCGCGTGATCCCGCTCACCGTATTCTGGCGAATAAGGCTACGAATTCTGGGACGCGCGAGGTATGAATGTCCCGTAGCGGCATTCGCCAGAATGCCGAGGGACCCGCGAGAGGCGATAACGCGATTGATTGCGCCGTATTCTGGCGAATACGGCTACGGGAGGCGAATACGCCTACACTTTCCGCTACTTCCCAAAGCACCACAGCGACTTCTGCGTGCGGATGAATAGCCTCCCGTCGGCGATGGCCGGGGAGGCGTAGACTGTTTCGCCGAGCGGGTGCTTTTGCAGCAGTTCGAATTTGGGCCCGGCTTTGTACACGAACACGTTTCCGTCTTCGCTTACCGCGTAGATGTGTTCGCCGGCGATGACCGGCGATGCGGTGAATGCGCCGCCGAGGCGTTCGGTCCACACCTCCCGGCCCGTTTTCGCGATGTAACAGCCGGCCACGCCGCGATCCGTCACGGTGAACAGGTGCGGGCCGACGCACAAGTACGACGGCACATACGGGAAGCCCTTCTTCTTGTCCCAGGCCAGCGTCGGCAGCTCGGCCCGCGACTCGGGCGGGCGCAGGGCGAGGACCGCGCTGTTGCCGCCGCCGTTGCCCGCATAGGCGAGGATCAACCCGTCGGCGACGATCGATGAGCCCACCGTGCGCAGGGGGTTTTTCAGGTACGCCCAATCCCAGACATACTCCCAGAGCTTGTCGCCGCGAACCGGTTCGTAGGCGGTGACGCCCGCCGAACTGGTCACGATCAACTCCGCCCGGCCCGCGACCTGTCGCACGAACGGTGTCGAGTACGCGGCATCGTGGGCGGTGCGGTCGGCCGACCAGACCGGCTCGCCCGTCCGCGCGTTGAACGCGGCGATCCGGGCCGTGCCGTCCTGATCGATGTTCACGTACACCCGCCCTTCGAACAGCACGGGCGACATGCCGGGTCCGTGCTCGCTCTTGTACGACCCGAGGTCGCGGTCCCAGAGCGCGGCGCCGTCGTGCGAGTAGGCGTGGAGTCGCAGGGTTTCGCCGTCCCAGAAGATCGCGACGACGCGGTCGCCGTCCGCGGCCGGGGTCGAAGAGGCGAGCGTGTTCTTGCGATGCGTGTGGCTGCGCTTGCCCGGTACGGACTTCGACCAGAGTTTTTTGCCGGTCGCGGCGTCGAAGCAGTCGAGCGAGCGGTCGCTGCCGTCGGCGGCCGCGACGGGCAGGAAGATCTTGCCGGCGACGATTACCGGCGAGCCGTTGCCGGGCCCGCGCAGGTCGATCTTCCAGCGTTGCGATTCAGCGGACAGGGGCGGCAACGTGTCGCCGGCGATGCCTGCGCCATCGGGGCCGCGGAACCGGGGCCAATCGGCCGCGAGTGCCAGCCCGGCAGCAATTATGAAGAAGAACGGTGCCGGTTTCACAGACGGTGCCGATTGTGAGGGAAGATTCGAAGATTATCGCGGATCGCCCGTTGTTTGCAAAGGTCCGCGGGTACAGTAGAGTTTGGAAGCCATGGCAGACCCCCTCCAGCAACCGAATCCGGACCCGGATTGGCGGCGCATCCTCGACGCGGTCAACGACTGCGTCTGGAGCGCGACCATCGCGGCCGACGGCCAGTGGGTCTACCGCTACGTGTCGCCCGCCATCGAGCGCATCTCCGGCCGGCCGGCCCAATGGTTCCTTCCGGGCCGCGACCGCTGGCTCGAGGCCATCCATCCCGACGACCGCCCGCGGGTCGACGCAAGCGATCGTGCCATTCCATTCGCGCTGCGCGACGCCCGCGATGCCGAGTACCGCTACCGCATCGTCCGGCCTGACGGCAGCGTCCGTTGGGTACGCGACATCATCCGGATCAGCAGCGGGCCGCCGATCCGGCTCGACGGCGTCCTCGCCGATATCACCGATCAGCACGTCGCCGAGCTCGCGCTACGGGCCAGCGAAGACCGTCTGCGGCGCATCATCGATACCAACCCCGACGCGATCCTGCTGGTCGGCGCGGACAAGCGGATCACCCTGGCGAACCCGGCCGCGGCGAAGCTGTTTGATAAACCGCGCCGCGAACTCGTCGGCCTGCTCTGGGAGCAACTCGGCGTCGAACAGGAGCTGATCGATCCGGACAGCTCCGTACTCCGTGGCCAGCGTTACACGATCATCCGCCCGGACGGCACGCGGGCCCGGGCCCTGCTGACGATGGCCACGCTGAAAGGCGTGGGGTCGGAGTTCGCGGGGTTCGTGGCCGTGTTCGACGACGTGACCGCGCTCTCCGCGGCGACCGAAGAGCTGTCGCGCAGCAACGCGCAGTCGCGGCTCCTGCTCGATCAGATGCCCGCGGTGATCTGGACCATCGACCGCGATCTGCGCTTTACCTCATCGCAGGGGCGCGGCCTGCGCGACCTCGGCCTGCTGCCGGACGAAGTGGTCGGCCTGTCACTATTTCAATACCTTCGCACGAATGACCCGCAGGATCCTGTGTTGGTGGCCGCACGCCAGGCGCTCGAAGGGCACTCCGTGCACTTCGAGGTTAATCACCACGGCCGGGTCTATTCGACACACTTGGACCCGCTGCGGGACGCGCACGATCTGATCACCGGTGCCGTAGCCGTTTCCATTGACGTGACACAGGTCCGAGAACTGGAGACACGGCTCAGGTTGGCCGGTCGACTCGAAGCTCTGGGCCAGTTGGCGGGCGGGGCGGCCCACGACATCAATAACCTTCTCACCGCCCTGATGGGGCACATCGGCCGGGCGGTGGCCTGCACCGACGACCCTGCCGTACGCGCGCCGCTGGCCGTCGCTGCCCAGGCCGCGGAGCGGGCGGCGGAGATCTCGTACAAGCTTCTCGGCGTAGCCCGCCGGGCGGCGATCCCGGGGGGCGCGTGCGATATGAATGCCGTCACCCGCGAGGTGTTGGCTCTGCTTGCGCCGGCCTTCGGCTCGGACATTCAGGTAGTCGCCACGCTGGCGGCCGGGCCACTCATCGTCGGCGGCGATCCCGGCGACATCCACCAGATCCTCATCAACCTCTGCGTCAATGCCCGCGATGCCATGCCCGCGGGCGGCCGGCTCACGGTGTCCACGGAGTTGTGTCGCGACGGGAGCCGGGTCTGCCTGAACGTGGCCGATACCGGCATCGGCATGACGCCCGAAGTCCAGGCCCGGATCTTCGAGCCGCTGTTCACGACGAAGGAGCCCGGCCGGGGGACCGGCCTCGGCATGCCCTCCGTGCTTGCCATCGTGCACAACCTCGGCGGGACGATCGAGTGCGACACCGTGCCCGGGCAGGGTACGCGGTTCGTTGTCCGGTTGCCGTTGCTGCCCGCGCCGTCGCTGCGGCCCGAGACGGCTGCAAGCCCAGCACCCGTCGGCGGTGGCGCGATTCTGGTGGCCGACGACGAGCCGTTGATCCGTTCGTTCGTGACGCAGGCGCTTGAAGAATCCGGCTACACCGTTGTCGAGGCGGTCGACGGCATCGATGCGATCGAGAAGGCCGAAGTGTTCGCCGGTGACATCGCCCTGGCGATCCTCGACCAGTCGATGCCGCGGCAGGGCGGCCGGGAGACGCTGCGAGTGCTCCGCCAGCGTCGGCCTGATTTGAAGTGCCTTTTCGCGACCGGCGTCGCAGATTCCGACCTTACTGGTCACGTCGCGGAACCCGGCGAGGTCGGCGTCCTGTCCAAGCCGTACCGGCTCGCCGATCTCCTCGACGCCGTCCGCAAAGCAATTCAGCCGTCCGGGACCACGCGCGCCCCGGACGGCTGACACCACCTTGCGGTCGTTTTTACCTGTCACGTCAGGGCGAGCTGCACCAACTTCTGTTCACGGACCTGCACCGCCGCAGCGGCCGGCATTTCGATCCGGTTGTCGCCACCCGCGCGGGCTGCCTGAGACTCTTCGCGGATCGTCTGCTTGGTCAGCCGCACGGTCTTCGTCGAGATCGGCCCCACGGGACCCTCGGGCCGCGTGAACTCGGCGACGGCGATCACCGGCTTGCTTTCGAGCTTGGTCTCGTTCCTGTCGATGATCCGCATCTCGTAGGCGGCCGGCTCCGGTGTGTCGTAGAGCGGAGTTGCGACTTCATGGCTGATCACGGCCGAGGGCAGGTTCCGGCCGTCGAGCCGGTTCAGGGTCAGGCGGGTGAAGGTGGTGTGCCGTCGCATGACTCGATCCTCCAGTTCGGTGTTTCGCGGGCCGGTCGGGTTGTCGTTGCCGGCCCTCTACCACCACAGAGCGGTCGGCCCTGGCGAAAGCGGACATCCGCCGGCGCGATCTTTTGGACATTCTGCCCAAGGGGTACAATGACGGTCCAAACTTCAGGAGGAGGCGACAGGCCATGGTGAGCCCGTTTCCGGGGATGGACCCGTATCTCGAGACTGCGCCGTTCTGGGGCGAACTGCACCGGCTGCTGATGGCCGCGCTGCAGGAATCGCTCTCGGCCGCGCTCGCCGATCGCTACCGGACGCGGACAAACACCCGACAGTACGGAACCAGGGTCGTGTTGTTCACCTCCGTGACGCACGAAACGCGGACCGAACCGGTCATCGAGATTCACACCCGTACCGATCCGCGGACGGTCACGATCATCGACATCGTCAGCCCCGGGAATAAAACCTCCGCCGAGGGGCGGGCCGCTTACCTCGCGACGCGCCTTGCGGGATTGCGCGGCGGCGCGAACCTCGTAGAAGTCGATCTGATACTCGATGGCAAGCCGACGCTGGATTACGACCGCTCGGGCCTGCCCGACTGGAACTACGCCGTCACCGTGACGCGGGCCGGCGCGCCGGACCGGCACGAGATCTACACGGCGACGCTGAACCGGCCGCTGCCCAAGTTCCGCCTGCCCTTGCTCGCCGACCACCGCGACGTGCTCGTCGATCTGCAGGCCGCGTTCACGAAGGCGTACGAGGCCGGCGGGTTCGAATCGCGCGTTGACTACAAAGTCGACCCGGCGGTTCCACTCACGGACAGTGACCGCGAGTGGCTGCGCGACCTCCTTAAGCAGCACAGTTTACGCAGTTAGCAGAGGTGTAAGAGTTTCACACAGGGTGCGTGGATTTGTAACCTTTACATCGAGAAAAGGCCCCCTCGATACGACCGCTGTTCTGCCACCAACTCCCAAGTCCTGATTGGCCCGCAAGTTCGCACGCTCCGGCGGGTGAAAAACGCGCGCGGCTCCAACTCCGGCTCAAGTTTTGCGGTTACGCTTCAACTTGAACCTCGGACCGGAGGCCCGGCGCATGGATCGACGACGGCATTTCTTCAGCTTGATCGCGCTGGTGCTGGCTGCCGCCCCCGCCGCGGCCGAGTCGCAACTCCGGACCCAGAACTTCCTCGTCCACGCCCCCAACGCGCAGATCGCCGAGCAGTTCGGCCGGCAGGCGGAGTTCTTCCGCCGACAGAAGGCCATCGAGTGGCTCGGCCAGGAAATGCCACCCTGGAACCAGCCCTGCCCCCTGTACGTGAAGCCGACGATGTCCAACGGCGGCGGCGCGACGAGCTTCGACTACCGCAACGGCGGCTACGTCGTGCTATCCATGAACATCGAAGGGCAGATTGAGCGCATGCTCAATAGCGTTCTGCCACACGAGATCACTCACACGGTCTTCGCGCACCACTTCCGGTTTCCCGTGCCCCGCTGGGCGGACGAGGGCGGATCGGTGCTCAGTGAAGACGATCAGGAGCGGGCCCGGCACGATCAGCTTTGTCGCAACTACCTCAACCGGCCGGGCGGCAAACTGCCGCTGCGCCGGTTGTTCAACCTGAAGGAGTACCACGAAGTCTCCGACGTCCTGATCATCTATGCCGAGGGATTCTCGGTGTCGGAGTATCTCGTGAACAAGTCCGACCGGAAGACGTTCCTCGACTTCGTGAGCATGGGTATGCGGGGCAGTTGGGACCGCGCCTGCCAGACGTATTACGGATTCCAGTCGGTCGAGCAGCTTGAGGAATCGTGGCTGCAACACCTGCGCGACACCCGCGATATCGCCCGCCGTGGATCGAACCCGACGACGGTGGCGTCGAACAACGTGGGCCGGGCGCCGGCCACGCCGACCGGACGGGAAGTGGTCCGGCTGACGGTGCCGCCGGCCCAGCCGCAGCTTGATCCGGCCGGGCCGATCGCCCGCGGTGCTGCGCCGGACGAGCGACGGGCGCCGGGCGTGATCCCGCTGGGGACGAACCCCCGGCCGACGCCACCCGCGCCGCCGGCCGGCCGGCCGTCCCCGCCGCCACCCGTGACGTTGGGCCTGCCCGAGTTCGCCCCGAACTCGCAATCCACACCCCTGAAGCCCGGCGGCCCCTCACCCGTCGGCTTCCAGAAGTAGCAAAAGAGAAAGCCCACCGGTTGCAACCGGTGGGCTTTCGAGTTTACACACTCTTCGTCATCGCCGCCTCGGGCCGCTCGGCATTCGCTTCGCGTCGCGGGCTCGGCTGGTGCTTCGCCTTCTCACGCCAGAAGCCGGCGAGGGCCACCTGGGCACACCGCTCCTGGAATTGGGCAGGCGTCTCCTTCAAGTCCGGGAATTTGTCGATGAACTCGAGCATCTTCCGGTGCTCGGCCGGGGCGTCGGCCAGGATCCGGCCGGCGAGCCGCTTCTTGTCGTCCGCCTCCATGTAGGTCAGCTCGACTGCCTTATCCACCCGCCCAGGTCGGGTGCTGATGAACTCCACGCTGCCGTCCGGCAGCGTACGCGGCTGACCGAGCGCGGGGTCCACCTTCCCGATGTCGTTCGTCGTGATGATCGTGAAGATCCCGTCGGCCCGTTCGACACCGTCGAGGCAGTTGAGCAGGCAGTCGAACGTCAGCGGCGGACCCTGCCCGCGGTTGCGGTCGCCGTCGTTGTTCTGCTGTTGCGGCATCTGGAAGATCATCGGCATCGGCTGGTTCTTCCGGGCCACGTTTTCCCGGCCGTGGAAGACGTTGTCGATGTCTTCGATCAGCGCGATGCACGGGACGTTGCGCTGCATCTCGGCCCACGCCTTGATCAGCTCGTGGTTGCTCATCTCCGCCAGGTTGTAGCAGTAGATCGGCATGTTCATGTCTTCGGCGAACGCGCGGGCGAGCGCGGTCTTGCCCGTGCCGGGCGGGCCGTAGAGCAGCCAGCCGCGCTTCCACGGGATCGCCCGTCCCCGGTACCAGTCGCGGCTCGCGCGCCAGAGCTCGATCTCGCGGATCAGGTCTTTCACCTTCTGCGGGAAGATGAGGTTGTCGAGGGCCGAGCCGGTGCAGATCGGCGCTTTGCCGAGTTGATCGGCCTGGTGCGCGAGCAACCGGTACGACGCCTGGCGGTACCACGGCAGGCCCGAGCTGTCGGACGAACTGCTGTCGTCGTCGTCTCCGCGCGGCGGGACGTGGTGGATCACGAACCGGTTCCGGCCGGTCTCTTCCTCGTCGGCGGTGCTCCAGGCGAGCTGATTCTGCCGGGCGCAGGCGTCACGCATGATCGACTCGATGTCGACCGTGCCGCGGAGGAAGGTGATCGTGCAGTGGACCTTGGCGGTGTTCTCGTCGGAGGAAGAGTTGGCGTTGCCACGCCGCGACTTGGCCTTGGCTTCCTGCGCGTTGGAGAACACGAACGGCATCCAGCCGTTCCAGAACACGACGGAGCGGTTGCCGAACTGCTCGAACGGCACGAGCCCGAGTCGGCCGTCGCGGTGGTGTTCGTAGATCGCGCCGTACATGCGGTCGTAGAACCGCGAGCGCGGGAACCTCTCGACGAGGTACGCGACCACGGCCGTGTGTGCGGCCTCGCTGGGAATCTCAACCTGTTGAATGACGAGGTTGACGATCCGCCAGGCGAGCGCCTTGATCTTGTCCCAGAACCCGGCGAGGAGCCCGATCAGGGCACCGCCGGCCAGAACGTTTGAGTAATCCATCGCAGGCTCCTTCATGCGGGGTAAGACCGCACGGTCCGGTGGAAGGTTCGGATAAAACTGGTGGGGTCTGGCGGGAGCCCGCCCGGACTACAGAAGTTATACGTCGGCGGTCAACGATTCTTGCGCTCGAAATTACGAAAGCCCACCGGTTACAACCGGTGGGCTTTCATCATTGCACTTCTCTATAACACCTTCAAGCAAAATCAGAGCGGACATCGAGCATGAAACTCCACGAATATCAGGCCAAAGAACTGCTCGCGAAATACGGCGCGGCCATCCCCAACGGCATCATCGCCAACAGCCCGGCCGAGGCCCTCGCCGCGTTCGACAAGTTCGGCGGGAAGCCGGTCGTCCTGAAGGCCCAGGTCCACGCCGGCGGACGGGGCAAAGGGAAGTTCCCCGGGTCCGGCTCGGACATCGGCGGCGTCAAGTTCACCACCAAGCGCGACGACGTCTCGAAGCACGCCGAGGTCATGCTCAAGCACCGCCTCGTGACCAAGCAGACCGGCGAGCCCGGCGTAAAGGTCGGGAAGATCCTCGTGCAGGAGGCGGCCGACATCGCGAAGGAATACTACCTCGGCATGGTACTCGACCGGGCCCAGGGCGTGCCGGTGCTGATGGCGTCGGCCGAGGGCGGCGTCGATATCGAAGAAGTCGCCGCCAAGTCCCCCGAGAAGATCCTCAAGGTGCCGGTCTCCCCGGAACTCGGCCTGCAGCCGCACCAGGCTCGCCGGCTGGCGTTCGAACTCGGCTTCACGGGCGAGCAGATCCCCGCGGCCGAGAAGATCATGCACGCGGTGAGCCGGCTGTTCCTCGAGAAGGACGCCACGCTCAGCGAAGTGAACCCGCTGGTGGTCACGCCGACCGGCGAGGTGCTGGCCCTTGATGCCAAGGCGACGTTCGACGATAACGCAATGTTCCGCCATCCCGAACTCGCGGCCAAGGCCGACGAGAGCGAGGAAGACCCGGCCGAGTTGCGGGCGGCCAAGAGCGGGCTCAGCTTCATCAAGCTCAACGGCACCATCGGCTGCCTCGTCAACGGCGCGGGCCTGGCGATGGGCACGATGGACATCATCCAGTATTACGGCGGCTCGCCGGCCAACTTCCTCGACGTGGGCGGCGGCGCGAACAAGGATCAGGTCACCGAGGCGTTCCGCATTCTGCTCGGCGACCCGAACGTGAAGGCCGTGCTCGTCAACATCTTCGGCGGCATCATGAAGTGCGACACGATTGCGTCGGCCATCCTCGCCGCGTTCGACGAGGTCGGCTTCAAGGTGCCGCTGGTCGTGCGCCTCGAAGGCACGAACGTCGAAGCGGGCCGAAAGCTGCTCGCCGACAGCGGGCGGTCCATCATCACGGCGAGCGGGATGGCCGAGGCGGCGCAGAAGGTCGTTGCCGCGGCCAAGGCCTGACGACACACCACGAAACACCGAAGCAGGGCGACTTCTTATGAGCATTCTGGTCGACAAGAATACGCGCGTGATCTGCCAGGGCATGGGCAAGGTGGGGACGTTTCACTCGATCCATTGCCGGGAGTACGGTACGCAGATGGTCGGCGGTATTTCGCCGGGCAAGGGCGGCACCGTCAAGGAAGGCTTCCCGCTGTTCAACACCGTGCATGAAGCCGTGCAGAAGGCTGGCGCGGACACGAGCATGGTGTTCGTGCCGCCCGCGGGTGCGGCCGACGCCATCATGGAGGCGGCCGACGCCGGCATCCGCCTCATCGTCGCCATCACCGAGGGCGTGCCCGTCCTCGACATGGCCAAGGTGAAGCGGTTCCTCGCGACGAAGCCGAACTGTCGGCTCATCGGGCCCAACTGCCCGGGCATCATCACCCCCGGCCAGTGCAAGATCGGCATCATGCCCGGCTACATCCACAAGCCCGGCAACGTCGGCGTCATCAGCCGGTCGGGCACGCTCACCTACGAAGCCGTCTGGCAGCTCACCAGCCTCGGCATGGGTCAGAGCACCTGCGTCGGCATCGGCGGCGACCCGATCCCGGGCACCAACCAGATCGACTGCCTGAAGCTGTTCCAGGCCGACCCCGGCACCGACGCGATCCTGATGATCGGCGAGATCGGCGGCACGGCCGAGGAAGAAGCCGCGGCGTTCGTGAAGCAGCACGTCACCAAGCCGGTGGCGGCGTTCATCGCCGGGCAGACCGCCCCGCCGGGCAAACGCATGGGTCACGCCGGCGCGATCATCAGCGGCGGCAGCGGCTCGGCCGCGGACAAGATCGCCGCGCTGAAAGCCGCAAACATCGAAGTCGCCGCCACCCCCGCCGAACTGGCCGCCGCGGTGCAACGGGCGATCGCGCGGAAGAAGTAAACGGGTGGCGGAGGGCGTACGATGGCGGCTCGCCCTGACAAACAGAACCGGAAAGCCGCGCTGACGGCTTGGAAAGCTCAGAAGAGTGCCGCGGCCAGAGCCAAGTTCCCGTTACCGCGGGAGCAGTTGTCTGCGATGTTCGATTGGCTCGACGCTGAACTCTCCCGTAATGAATGCAGCCACACGCTGCGATTGGTTCGTGATTGGTGTAGCAACGCCGGAGTCGAAGCGAGGCCAATCGAACTGTGGCTCAACGACAACGGCGGGTACTGCGACTGTGAAGCGCTGGCCAACGCAGAGCAGGCATTCCAGGAGGCCTGCAAAGAGCCGAATGGCTGAATGCCAAGCCAGTCACGGAGTTGTCCGAGCGACGACTTGCAGACACACTACCTGCGGGTGATCCATGGGAGTTTGTTTGCCCCAATGCGGCTATCGATTATCCGCGTGATTGGCTCGAGCTGACATGACGGCAACGCTTGCATTCGATCTGGACGTGGATGGCCTTACCTTAGCGAGGTCCATCTTCTCGCCGTCGGAAGTGAATGATATTCGTATCGACCTGAGCCGGGCGCTTTCCCGGAGTGACTCCGAAGCGGTACGCCGGAGTGCGGCCGGGGACGTGTTTGCGGCCCGCAACGTACTGACGCTTTGGCCGCCCGCCGTCAACGTATGGCGAAAGACCGTGCTGGTTGACCTGCTTCGTGAACGGCTCGGTGCGCGGTTTGGGCTGGTCCGCGGATTGTACTTCGACAAACCGCCGGATCAGACATGGTCGCTGCCGTGGCACAAGGATCTCACCATTGCCGTGCGCGACAATGCGATCGCGAGCGACCGATTCAGCAAGCCGACAACAAAGGTGGGAGTGCCGCACGTCGAGGCCCCCGTCGATGTTCTCGAACGGATGCTGACACTTCGGATACACCTCGACCCTGCAACGCTCGACAACGGTGCGCTGTTCGTGCTGCCGGGGTCACATCGCAACGGGAAGTCCATGGAGTCGAGCGATGCCGGCGCGTTGCCGGTTCTTGCCGAACCCGGAGACGTGCTGGCGATTCGGCCCCTCGTTTCCCACTGTAGCAGGAGTTCGAACGAAGGGACGACACTCCACCGCCGCATCCTGCACCTGGAGTTTGTGGCCGACGCGTCGCCGGGCGACGGGTTCGAGTGGTGGCAGTTCTATCCCGGCAATGGCTGATTCAACGGACTACCGCGCCGCGGCCAACTCCGGTCGTGCCCCCTGCGCTTCTGAACGGAGCCACCACTCACATGGACGCGATCTACGCCGAATACGATCGTATCATGCGGATCCTCGCCAACGGCTCACGTGAAGACCTCGAGGCCTTGTCTCGGGAGATTGCCTCGTTTCCACACGGCGTCGCCGATTTCATCGGCGACCATTGGATCACCAACGCTATTGGCAGCGGCTCGAAGGAGTCGATCCTTTGGATGCTGGACAAACAGGTCGATCTGGCAATTCGTGACACCGGATATACCGTGCTGCACTGCGCCATTGAACGAGATCGCGACGATCGGCTCGAAGTATTGGAGGCACTGCTCGTTGCCGGGGCTCCAGTCAATGCACACGGAATCAACGACTATACTCCTGCCCATCTGGCGGCAAACCTGGAGGACATCGAGGCGTTGAAGATCCTGATCAGGCATGGAGCAGAACTGACCGAACGAACAACCATCGACGACTACGCAACGCCACTCGAAGAAGCAGAGAATCTCGGACGAATGAAGTCAGTCGAATTCCTGAAGGGTATCAACCCGGGCTGAGCGCGACCATGACGTGCGGGGCTCATTGGCCTCAATCGCTCCGCTGCGCGTCGCGGCTAACGCGGATAGTTTTGCCTACCGCGCCGCGGCCAACTCCGGCTTCGGCGCGTCGTCCTTGACTGCCCGGGCGGGCCAGACGGCTTGGAGCATGAGCAGGCCCGCGCCGGTGACGAGGCAGCAGTCGGCCACGTTGAAGACCGGCCATTCGATCCAGTAGAAGTAGAGGAAGTCGCGGACCCCGTGAAACACCACGCGGTCGAACAGGTTGCCGAGCGTGCCGCCGAGGATCAGACCCAGCGCGGCACACAGCAGCGGGTCGTGCGAGGTGGCCGACTTCCGGCTCCAGATCAGAATCGCACAGGCGGCGAACAAACTGATGGCCGCGAACATGCCGTTGGCCGTGAACTGCATTCCCCCGCCGATGCCGAACAGCGCGCCGTGGTTGACCCGGGGCATCGACGCGCCGTTGGCGGCCTGCAGCGACTCACGCCAGGTGCCGGTTTCGAGCGGGGTCGCGGTGAACTGGGCAATGAACTTGAACGCACCGGGTATGACGTCGAAGTCACCGCCTTGCCCGGCGTTACCGAGTAATCGGAACGCCGCATATTTGCTGCCCAGATCCAGGGTCAGCCCGATGATGGCCAGCATGTAGAGCCAGCGGCGGAAGGATCGATCTGCCATGCGTCGCACCCGAAGTCGAAATACGCCCGGGTTTCCCGGGCCACCGTCGCTATAGCGTGCCCCGCGGGGCCGGACAAGAGGAACGGCCGCCGCGCCCTGGCAAAGTGTACGCTCTGGGTAAACTCCTCCCGCCGCGCCAGTCCCGCTACGGGTGCCGGGTTCGGATTGCCCCGGCCCCCTCAACACGCTATTGCGGCCGGCAGCGGGAACGGAAACGATGATATTGGTGATGTCAAACCGGGCGACAATCGGCCGAGTACTCCGTGTGATTCACGCGGCCGTGCTCGCTTGCGCGACCGTCATCGGCTGTCAGAGCGCGGGCAAGTCGTCGGGCGTGGCCGACAACCGCCAGCCGCCGCCCGCCAGTCGCAACAACAACGACCCGTTCTGGGCCCAGGGCGACAAGAACCCGAAGTCCAAGAACCAGCCGACCGTCAATGTGCCCGCGGATCGGACACCGGTTCAGCCAGCCAGCCCGACCTCGAGTGACGAGCCCACCGGCGTGATCGCCGGGCGGGTTGTCGATCCGTACAGCCGACCGGTCGGCGCAGCGACGGTGCAGATCCAACCGGCCGACGGCAGCGGCGAAGCGGCCCGCGACGTGGAATCGTCGGCGCAGGGTCACTTCTACATCCGTGGCCTGACGCCCGGCCGATCGTACCGCGTGCAGGCGAAGTTGAAGCAGGACGGCAAAGCGGTGGGTGGCGAAGTCGTCTGTCGCGCGCCCGATGCGCGAGTCCTGATCCCGGTGAGTGCGGAGTTCGTGGCGACGCAGGCGTCGGAACGGCCCGCGCCCCCGGCCGCGGAGTTGGGCGCACCGCAGGCCAAGAGCGACTTCTACCCGCCGCCCGCGCCCGAGGTCATTGCCGGCAACGAACCGAGCGGGATGCCCAAGGCGAACATTCCCGGGTTCGGCAGTCTGCCCGGCACCACGCCCGCCCCGGCGTTCCAGGGCGGACCGTCGATCGGCCCGGTGCCCGACTGCCTCATCAACGGCGGCAAACTGCTCACGCTCCGGCTGAAGGACACCGAAGATCGGACCTGGGACTTCTCGCAGCATCAAGGCAAAGTCGTCCTGTTCGATCTTTGGGGCACGTGGTGCGGGCCGTGCATGCGGGCGATCCCGGACCTCGTCCGCCTGCAGCAGGTCTATCGCCTCCAGGGTCTCGAAGTGATCGGCATCGCCTGTGAGAACGGCAATGCCGGGCAGAACCTCGCCCGTGTGCAGAAGGCTCGCCGGACAATCCCGTCGATCAACTACCGTATTCTCCTTGCGGGTGAACCCGAGACCGACCCCGTGCGTGCGCAGTTCCGCCCGGCCGGCTATCCGTGCCTCGTGCTCGTCGATGGCGATGGCACGATTCTCTGGCGCGGCGTCGGCGGCAACGCGATCGGCGAAGCCGAGGCGGTCATCCGCAAGCGCCTCGGGCCATGACCGCGGCCGGGCAGTAGCCTTTCCCCATGATCGATAGCGTTCCTTCACCGTCCCGCTGGTCCGTCTACGGGTTCTTTGCGGCCTTGGCTTTTGTGAGTCTCGCGTCGGCCGGGCTCGCGCTGTGGCCCGCGGGCCGCATTGTTGGCCTCGCCGGACTTGTTCTGAGCGCACCAATCCTCAACGCAGCCGTGCTGCAGTTTACGCGCACGTCCGCACCGGCGCGGCTGATAGTGCTCTTCGGTTGGCTGGCGTTCTTTGGCTGTGCCTGCACTTTGGTTGTCCTGCTCGTTCTCAAAGCGCATTCCGACGGCGAGAAGATCCAGCCCGGCTTCTATCAGCCGATGATCGTCGGGCTTCTGCTCGCGGGTTTGGCGACACTCGCGGGCCTCTGGTGTTTCACCCTCGGCGGGCGGTCATGGGCGGCGGCCCGGCTGCCGTTCGACCCGCAGTCGTTCCCGCAGACATTTGCACTGGCGACGGCGGTGGCCGGGTGCGGCGTGTGCCTCGCGCCGCTGATTGTGCTCGGTCGGCCGCCCATGTTAGACGTCGGCGATGCCGCGAAGATGGACGACCTCTCGGGCAGTACGCTCGTGGTGGCATTGGTCGTCCAGTTTGCCTGGCTCATCGCCATCGTCGTCGTGGCGGCCGGTTGGCCGATGCACCGCTCGGCGGGTGCCGTGTTGGATCGGCTCGGCGTCGGCCCACTGTCCGGTAGGGCGATCCTCGTTTCGCTGGCGGTGACGGCGGGCCTCGTCGTTGGCGTGCCGGTCTTCTTGTTCGCCCAGCGATGGCTGTGGACCAAGCTTAATTGGCCCACCACCGATGAAGACGCGTTTGCCCGTATGCTCGACTTCGCGCGGACCTGGTACGCACCGCTGGTCATGGGCGCGTCGGCGGGACTCGCCGAAGAGTTGTTCGTCCGCGGGTTGCTCCAGCCGCGGCTCGGCATCCTGTTGCCGAACCTGCTCTTCGCCGCCCTGCACGCGTTCCAGTACCACTGGGACGGCGTCGTCGGTGTGTTCGCAATCGGGTACGTCTGTGCCCTCGTTCGCCGGCGGTACAACACGACCGCATCTATTTTGGTGCACGGGCTTTACGACATCGTTGTCATGTACATCTTCGCATTCACCCGGTCCTGAGGTCGGCAAGAGAGTGCGAGTTTTATCGATTGTGCCGGGCTGACCGATTGTGAAATCCCGGCGTGGCGGGTCTAATCAACAGGCCCCCGTGGTAACATCACAGTTCCACCCTGCGATTGTCTTCGGAGCCACTTCATGGACCTCTACCTGATTCGTCATGCCGAGGCCGTGTCGCGCGACGATGCCCAATACAAGGACGAAGAACGCCCGCTGACCGAGAAGGGCCGGGAGCAGGCCCGAGCCCTCGCGCGGTCGCTGGTCGCACGGAAGGTTCATTTCGATGCGGTGATCTCCAGCCCGCTGGTGCGCGCCCGGCAAACAGCCGAGGAGTTGCTGCAAAACATGCCCGGTCCGCTCGGCGAACTGGAGTTCTGCCATCACCTGTCGCCCGGCGGCAAGCCGCGCAAGCTCACACGGTTCCTGCTCGGCACCGGCGGCGAGTCGGTGGCAGTGATCGGCCATGAGCCCGACCTGAGCACGTTCATCGGCCGGCTGATCGGCAGCCGCGACGCGCAGATTCTGCTGGCGAAGGGCGGCCTCGCCAAGGTCGAGTGCGAAGGCGTGCCCGACAAGGATCGCGGCATGCTCGCCTGGCTGCTCACGCCCACCTGGACCATGCCGGTCGAAGAGTAATCCCGGCTCAGGGCAGTTTGACGATCAGCCCCACCGTCTGAAACACACCGAGTGGCTTCCACTGCCCGGGATATCGGCCGAGTTCGTTGAAGAACTGGGTCACGCCCGGCCAGGTGTTGACGTCGTGAAATGCGACGATGCCGTAGTTGCCGACGAACGGCGTCCAGGTATGGAAGTCGCGGGCGGTCTCTTCGTAAGAGTGATCGCCGTCGATGAAGAGCATGCGGATCCGTTCATTCCAGCCGAGCACGGCGTCGGCCGAGCGGCCCACCCGCGGGATCACCCAGTCGTTGAGCTGATGCCGCTGGATGTTGTGCTGAAACACTTGCAGCGTCGAGCCGGTGCGGATGATGTCCGGGTCCGGGTGCGAGCCGCCCGCCTGGTGCTCCGGTGATCCGGTGAACGGATCGACCGCGGTCAGCTTCGACTTGCCCTGCTCCTTGCAGCCGGTGGCGATCCAGCAGGTCGACCGGCCCTTGAAACTGCCGATCTCGACGGTCGCGCCGTCGATGGGCCAGCGGGACGCGAGCCAGTATAGCGCGAACCCTTCGAGAGGATTGAGGAACCCCTGCACACTCTCGAAGCGCTGGGCCATTTCGAGGAACTTCGCGCTGGCGGGCAGTTCGGCGCGGAGCTGGTCGAGGACGTGATCCACCGTACGCCGACCGACGAGTTGCTTGTACTCCGCGCGGGCCCGTTCGAGGCTGCCGTCGAGTTCCTCTTTCGAGCTCTCGTTGATAATGATCTTCCCGTCCTGAAACGTCGCGCGGTCCATGAAGTAGTCGAAGTGGCTGCCCGGGCGGATCGTGTGCTGAAGTAGCACGAGGTTGACTCGGGCGACCTTGCCCCAGATCTCAAGTTGCTCGCGGAAGAGGATGTCCTCGCCGGCCGCCCGGCCGCGAAACGCGGGGTGAACGGGGAAGCCGCCGATGCGCCGGGCAATATCCGTGCGGACGACGAGATTGCTCGGGATACTGTTTTCGATCGCGTCCTTCTGCCAGTCGGCGACGGGCCGATGCGAGTTAACAAGTTCGATGTGCGAGTAGATGGCGACGAGACCGGGGTTGGCGTCGAGGTGGCCGAGGATGGCGGACGCGAAGTTCGGCAGGGGCCGGTCGTCGACGTCGAGGAAGCACACGTAAGGTGCGCTGGCCGTCCGCAGGCCGACGTTGCGGGCGGCGGCCGGCCCGGCATTCTTCTGCGAGACGACGAGGATCGGCATGGCCGACTCGACCGCCCGCTTCCGGGCCCGCTCGTACGAGTCGTCGGTCGACTGGTCGTCGACCAGGATCATCTCGCACGGCACTTCCTGGGCCTGCAGGCTGCGGACGCAGTCGTCGAGGTACTGCGAGCCGTTGTGACACGGGACGACAAACGAAATGCGCGGTTCGACCATCAGCAGGAGTCCATCAAGGAGGTGAAATTAGCGTACCGCCCGAACCGGCCGGCTGCAATCGGGCCGGGCGGGAAGTCGCGGGCCGGGCGGATTTGAATGCCGCAGAGCCGGCACCTAGAAATAGAGGGCACCGCCCGCCTCCGCGAGATGGCACACCATGGCCGACACAGCGACCCGCGATCAGATCCACGACGCCGCCGAAAAGCTCGACGCCCAAGTGCGCGAGATCGTCCGCTGGCACTTCGACCCCGAGACCGGCACGCCGTTCTGGCTCGACCGGGCCAAGTCGTTCAACTTCAACCCGATGAAAGACGTGCAGGGCTTTGCCGACCTGAAGCTGTTCGGCGAGTTCGAAGACGATTGGCTGCGGGCTGCCCCGGGCACCGACATTTCGCGGTGGGTGCCGCGGGCGTATCAGGGGAAGAAGCCCGTGTACGTCTTCGAGACCGGCGGCACCACCGGCATCCCGAAGTCGCGGGTCGTGATCGAGGACCACTGGATCGATTACGAGCTGATGTCGGAGACACTGCCCGACGAGCATTTCCCCCGCGGCAGCCACTGGCTCATGCTGGGGCCGTCGGGCCCGCGCCGGCTCCGGCTCGCCATCGAGCACCTCGCCCAGCACCGCGGCGGCATCTGCTTCTGTGTCGACCTCGACCCGCGCTGGGTGGTCAAGCTCATCAAGGAGCGCAAGATCGACGAGGCCAACCGGTACAAGGAGCATTGCATTGACCAGGCCCTGACGGTGCTCGCGGCCGGGCACAACATCAAGTGCATGTTCACGACGCCGAAGCTGCTCGCGGCCCTCGACGAGGCGATCCGCGCGGGCAAGCTTGAGGAGATCCGCCGGAAGATCGGGTACCCGGTCCCGGCCGGCAGCCTGCGGAGCATCCCGGATACCGGCATCACGGGCATCTTCTCGGGCGGCACGGAGTTCACGCCGGAGTTCACCCGCGAGGCGATGGAGGAGATGCTGGAGAACCGCGTGTACATGACGCCGACCTACGGCAACACGCTGATGGGCCTGGCCTGCTCGAAGCCGGTGGGCCCGGACGACGGCTACAAGATCACGTACTACGCGCCGCAACCGCGGGCCGCGATCGAGGTCGTGAACCCGAAGAACTACGGCGAACTGGTCGAGTACGGGCAGACCGGGCGGGTGATGCTGACGACACTGACGAAGGAGTTCTTCGTGCCGCGGTTCCCGGAGCGGGACGAGGGCGAGCGAGAACTGCCGTACAGCAAGTATCCGTGGGACGGCGTGAGCGGCGTCCGCCCCTTCAGCGAACTGGCGGCCACCACGACGGTCGGGGTATACTAAGCGGAAGGAGAGTGGGACTATGAATGCCAACGCACTCGATGATGCCGAAGCCGGTAACAATGTTGCCGCACACGCTGAATCTCTGGCGTCGCCCGTGCTGCCGGCCGAGACTGCGCCGTTGGACTGGCCCAGCGATCGCGAGAATTGGGACTTTGTGCTCGACGAGCCCGCGCCCGGTTCTCGCTGGACGCAGGAAGTGACGTTTGTTTGCCTCGGAAGGGAGCGGCCCGGCCAGATGGTTTTCCCCGACGAGGTGTGTCTCGATGAAATCGCGAAATGAATGAAGCGGCGGGCTATCCGTGGTACGCCGCCGTCCGGGGAGACGAGTTGCTTCAGGGTGATATTCTCGAAGACTGCCCGGTCCTCCTTCCCGTATTGCCGGCGGATACTGCCGGTTCGCCCGGCGTCGAGTGGGTCCAGCGCGATGTTGTTGTGCTGTCGCAAAGCTGCGACATGGTCGCAGGTCGGGAGAAGGTGGTCGAAGTATTGCTCTGTGCGACATACAAACGGAGTGAAATCGAAGATCAGTTTCTGAAGACCTCACGAGGTATGGAAGAGGCGCGACGGGGAAATCTACCGGGCATTCACCTGCTGGCGAAGAGTGAGTTGCCCGGTCTGGAGCGAGAGCTTCGAGTCGTGAGTTTCCGTCGACTCTTCTCGCTGCCGATCGCCTTGTTGCGGAAGCAGGCAGCAGGAATGGGCCCACGTCTGCGACTCCTGCCGCCCTACCGTGAACATCTCGCTCAATCGTTTGCCCGGTACTTCATGCGGGTCGGCCTGCCGGCTGATATCCCGCCGTTCAAGTGAGGAGTCTGCCGATGATGACCCGCCGAGTGCTCCTGGGCCTTCTGTGCTGCTTCGCGCTCTCCGCCTGCGGCAAGGCCGACAAGCGCGTCACCAAGGCGAACTACGAGAAGATCAAACCCGGCATGACGTGGGACGAAGTCTCCTCGCTGCTCGGGCCGGGTGAAGAGAACGTCGGGGCCGAGGGGCTCGGCAGTTCGGCCGCGGCCGTCGGCGTCGTCGGCGGCCTCGATCAGGCCAGCAGCGGCACGCCCGCGCTCCGCTGGGTCCGCTACGGCACCGACGCAGTCCACATCATGGTCTGCTTCAACCGGTCCGATCGAGTCCACGCCACCGACTTCAAGAAGGAAAAGGGGCTGAAATAACATCGGCCCACGGCCCATCACTACCGGCTAACACTCCATGATTCACATTCCTGCACTGCGGCTCGGGAAACCGTACACGAGCCTGCAGAAGACTGAGCTTGTCCACCATGCCACCGGCGACCCGATCGCCAGTGTCAGCCAGGTGTCGGGCAGCATGATCGCCCGCGATCTGTCGCGCGGTCCCGCCGCCCGGCGTGCACTCGCCGACGTGCCCGTGGCTGACCTGATCGCCATGTACCGCAAGGCCGGCGAGTATTTCCTCGAAGCGAAGCTACCCTGCGGCGACGCCGAGCTTTCGTTCGACGAATATCTTCGCTGCCTCTCGGGCACGACGGGCTCGCCGCTGGTCTTCTGCCGGCGCAACGCGGAAAAAGTCGCTTACGTCCTCAAGAATGTCGACGAAGTGCTGGCCGGGCTGACCCGCGGGCTGGACCTGCGCGTGCTCGACAAGGGGTACACGAAGCAGGAGGGGCGGACGGTCAGCTTTTACCCCGCGGCCGACTTCTTCGGCGCGATCCTGCCGTCGAACTCGCCGGGCGTGCATTCGCTCTGGGTGCCGGCCGTCGCGCTGAAGTCGCCGATCGTGCTCAAGCCCGGCCGGGAAGAGCCGTGGACGCCGTTCCGCGTGCTGCAGGCGTTCCTCAAAGCCGGCATCCCGGCCGACGCGCTCGGGTTCTACCCCACCGACCATGCCGGAGCGGCCGACATCCTTCGCCTGTGCGGTCGAAGCATGCTGTTCGGCGACAGCACCACCACCGACCCGTACAAGAACGACCTCCGCGTCGAGCGGCACGGGCCCGGCTTCAGCAAGATCATCCTCGGCGACGATCAAGCCGACCGCTGGGAACAGCACCTCGACGCCATGGTCGAGTCGATCGCGGCGAATGGCGGGCGGAGTTGCATCAACGTTTCGGCCGTGTGGACGCCCCGGCACGGCGACGCCATCGCGGCCGCGCTGGCCGAAAAGATGCTGCCGATCACCGCGCGGAAATGGGACGACCCCGAAGCGGCCATCGCGGCATTCGCCAACACGCAGGTGGCCGACGCGATCAACGGACTCGTCGACAACCTTCTACAGACGCCCGGGGCGACCGACGTCAGCCTGGCAAAGCGTGGTACGCCCCGGCTGGTGAAGGACGGCCGGCTGGCCTGGCTGCTGCCCACCATCGTCCGCTGTGCGTCGTACGATCACCCGCTCGCGAACAAGGAGTTCCTGTTCCCATTCGCCAGCGTGATCGAGTGCCCGCAGGATGCGACGCTCGCGGCCATCGGCCCGTCACTGGCGGTGATGGCGCTCACCGAGGATGCCGCGTTCACCCGCGAACTTCTGGAATGTCACCACATCGAGCGGCTCAATCTCGGCCCGATTCCCACCAACCGCCTCACCTGGGACCAGCCGCATGAAGGCAACCTCTTCAACCTCCTTTGGCGTCAGAGGGCCTTCCAGCGTGCCGGCGGCGTTTGACTTCACCCCGCTCAACCGGGTCGTCTTCGGCGCGGGCGCGCTGAGCCGACTCGGCGAGTTGGCCTCGGAACTCGGTGCCCGCCGCGTGCTGCTGGTCACCGACCCCGGTCTGGAAAAGGTCGGCCACCCGGCCCGGGCGGCCGAGGCGCTCCGCGCTGCCGGGCTTACTGTCGCTATCTTCGACGGCGTCGAGGAGAATCCGACCACCCGGCACGTCGATCGTGGCGTCGAAGCGGCGCGGGCGCTCGCGGCCGACTGCCTCGTGGCCGTCGGCGGCGGCAGCGCGATGGACGTGTGCAAGGGCATCAATTTCCTCTTCACCAACGGCGGCCGGATGGCCGACTACCGCGGGCACGGCAAAGCCACGCGTCCGATGCTACCCTCGATCGGCGTGCCGACCACGTCGGGCACCGGCAGCGAAGGTCAGAGCTACGCCCTCATTGCCGACGAGGTCACGCACCAGAAGATGGCGTGCGGTGACCGCAAGGCCGCGTTCCGCGTCGCCCTGCTCGACCCGGAACTGACACTGACTCAGCCCGCGCAAGTCACGGCCGTGACGGGAATCGACTCCATCGCCCATGCGGTCGAATCGATGGTCTGCACCAAGGCCAGCGCGATCTCGCAGGCGCTCTCGGCCGAGGCCTGGCGACTGCTCAGCACGCACTTCGAGAAAGTCCTGAACGCACCCGGCGATCTGAACGCACGCGCGGCGATGCAACTCGGCGCGTACTTCGCGGGCAGCGCGATCGAGGCGTCGATGCTCGGCTGTGCCCACAGTTGCGCCAACCCGCTGACGGCCCACTACGGCACGACCCACGGGTTAGCCGTCGGTGTGATGCTGCCCCACGTCGTGCGCTACAACAGCGCGGTTTGCGGTGATGTGTATGCGAGGCTGGATGGCGATCTGCCTGAGCGACTGACGGGCTTTCTGTCGGCCGCGGGTTTGGCAACAAGCCTCAGCAAACTGTGCGTCGACCGCAACCAACTTCCGACACTCGCCGAGGAAGCCGCCCAGCAATGGACGGCCCAATTCAACCCGCGCCCGGTCACATCGGCCGACCTGCTCGGTCTCTACGAAGCTGCATTCTGAAACTGGTTCGCGGGGCGGGTCGCGATCAATCGCGCTTCAGTTCGCCGCGCTGGACGGAGAGCAGACGGTACGAGTTGACCTTCATGTCCGCGCCGGTCAGCTTTGTCTCGCGCGGCTTCTTCGTGTCGAAGCTGGTCATCTCGACCAGGATCTTCTTGTCGCGTAACTCGAAGCGCGAGTGGATCAGTACGCCGGTGACATCGAAAGCCGAGTGCATGACCGGCCCGACGACGCGGACGTCGGTCTCGATGCCGTTCTTCTCGTCGTTGACGAACTCGCCGGGCTTGTCCTTGACGGGAACGAGTTCGTAGTTGCGGGTCTGCTTCTTCTCGCCCTCGCCGTAGACGATCTTGAAGACAAACTTGCCGTCGTCCTTCGGCGCGAAGTGCAGCTCCATGGGGAACTTGCCCTCGTGGGAGCCGCCGACGATCTGACACTCACCCTTCCAAGCCCCGTGCCACTCGGCCGGGAGGACGGGATCGGCGCCGATGCAGAGAAGCACGAGTGCGAGCATAAGTGTGTCCCGAATGAACGAAAGCCCGCCGGTCGCAACCGGCGGGCTTTGCCACAAGTTATCCCGCGAACTTCGCGCCGGCGTCGCCGATGTCGGCGGTGGCGGTCGCGACCTGACGGATGGTGCGGTCGTTCACTTCCTGCGTGAGCCGATTGATCAGCTCATCGACGGTCAGGCTGCCGATGTCGCCGTCGACGCGGTCGCGCACGGCGACGGTGCCGGCGGTCGCCTCCTTCTCGCCGACCACGAGCATGTACGGCACCTTGTCGAGTTGCGCCCCGCGGATCTTCGCGCCGATCTTTTCTGGCCGCCAGTCGCCCTCGACGCGGAACCCGGCCGAGCGCAGCTTCGCCTCGATCTCCCGGCCGTAGTCGGTAAACTTCTCGCTGATCGGCAGCACGCGGGCCTGCTCGGGCGCGAGCCAAAGCGGAAACGCCCCGGCAAAGTGCTCGATCAGGATGCCCATGAACCGCTCCATGCTGCCGAACGGGGCGCGGTGGATCATCACCGGCCGGTGGGTCTTGTTGTCGGCCCCGACGTATTCGAGTTGGAACCGCTCGGGCAGGTTGTAGTCGAGCTGGACGGTGCCAAGCTGCCACTCCCGACCGATGCAGTCGCGGACGACGAAATCGATCTTCGGCCCGTAGAACGCGGCCTCGCCCGGCTCGAGGGTGTAGTTCATCCCCGCGTCCTGCACCAACTTCTTCAAGGTCGCCTCGGCGATGTCCCAGTTCTTCGGGTCGCCGACGTACTTGTCGCTGGCCGGGTCGCGCAGACTCACGCGGACGCGGTAGTCGTTCAGGCCCAGTGACTTCAGCACGAACAGGACCAGCTCCATGTTCGCGATCATCTCGTGCTCGACCTGTTCGGGTGTCACGAACAGGTGGGCGTCGTCCTGGGTGAAGCCGCGGACGCGGGTCATGCCGTTCAGCTCGCCGGTCTGCTCGTAGCGGTACACGGTGCCGAACTCGGCCAGTCGCACCGGCAGGTCGCGGTAGCTCCGTGGCTCGGCCTTGTAGATGTGGATATGGTGCGGGCAGTTCATGGGCTTGAGCAGGAAGCCCTCCTGATCCATCAACCACTTGAGCAGCGCGTCCGACCGCCCGGCCGCGTCGGTCGCCTTGTGGTAGTCGGGCAGGTCGACCTGCAACACCTTCATCAGCGCAACGGCATATTGATGGACGGCTTCGAGCTTGGCCGCCTGGGTCGGGGCGTCGACGTAGGCCGGCGGCAGGAAGTGCGCCTGCTTCATGTAGTCGAGGACGGCCTGCTCCTTCTTCTCGTCGACCTCGCCCAGCGCGAGCCGGTACTGGCACAAGTCGAGCGCGCCGGCCGCGGGCCGGCTGTACATCGGCGGGAACTGCGCGTCGCGGTAATAGGGGAAGTGGCCCGAGGTGCGGTACAACTCGAGCCGGCCGATGTGCGGGGTGTAGACCGGCTGATAGCCGCGCTTCACCAGCTCGTCCTTGATGAACGACTCGAGGATGCCGCGGACGAGAGCGCCTTTCGGCATCCACAGGATCAGGCCGCTGCCGACGAGCGGGCTGATGGTGAAGAGCTTGAGCTGCTTGCCCAGCGCGCGGTGATCGCGTTTCTTCGCCTCCTCAACGAGGGCGAGGTAGGCGTCGAGGTCTTTCTGCGAGAAGAACGCGGTGGCGTAGAGCCGTTGAAGCTGTTTGCGCGACGAATCGTTCTTCCAGTATGCCCCGGCAATGCTGAGGAGCTTGAACGCGCCGACCCGGCCCGCGTGCGGCAGGTGTGGGCCCCGGCACAGGTCGACGAACTCGCCCTGGCGGTAGAAGCTGAGGCCGCCGAACTTGTGCAGTTCGTCGTCGATGTGCTCGACCTTGTACGCCTGGGCCATGTCGGCACACAGGGCCCGGCCCTCGGGCACGCTCCGCTCGAACCGCTCGAACGGCTCGGCCTTCTCGACGATCTTCTTCATCTCCGCTTCGATCTTCGGGAAGTCCTCTTCGCGGAGGGGGGTCGGCGAATCGATGTCGTAATAGAAGCCGGTCGCGGTGGCGGGGCCGAACGCGAGTTGGGTGCCGGGGAACAGGCGGACGACGGCCCGGGCCATCACGTGGGCACAACTGTGCCGGAGCACGTCGAGGGCCTCGGCATCCTTTTCGGTGAGGACGCGGAAGGCGAGGGTGGGCTTGTCGGTCGGCAGTGGCCGATCGAGGTCGAGGACCGCGCCGTCGGCAGTGACGGCGATGGCGGCCTGGGCGAGCCGTTTGCCGATGGCCTCGGCGACATCCCGGCCTCGGGTGCCGGGTGCGACTTCGCGAATGGAGCCGTCGGGGAGTTGAAGCTGCAACATCAGAGAGACCTCCGGTAGGTCACGCCGGCGACCGGCCCCGACAACGGGTCGGCCCCGCGCAACGGGGAAGCGCCCCCGGCAACACCACGGCCGGGGAGCGAACGCAGATAGTCTATCGACAGCCGCTCAGTGGGCAGGTTCGCGGATGTCCAGGTGCAATTTTCGTGGCCTCGCACATGCAGAATCAGTTCCGTGCGGCCGCCCGAACGGTATTATGGTGCGGGGGCATGATGTGCTAATTGCGATTGTCTGCATGATTCTGGGAGTCGTTCTCCTCGTGGCAGGAGGAGAGGTCCTGTTGCGCGGAGCGGTCGGTCTGGCGACGGCCCTTCGGTTGACGCCCGCGGTAATTGGTATGACCGTTGTGGCCGCCGGGACATCGTTCCCCGAGTTGGCGGTCAGCGCGACGGCGGCTTACCGGGGAAGCCCCGACCTGGCCGTGGGAAATGTCGTCGGATCGAACATCTTCAATATCACGGTGATCCTCGGGCTTGCCGCACTGATACGGACACTCCCGATTTCGGGAGTGACCCTGAAGTTGGAATACCCGGTCCTCATCATCGTCACCGGTTTAGCCATACTGGCATGCCGCGACGGGCGCGTTGATGCCGTCGAGGGAGTCGTGTTCCTGGCGGTCTACGGGGTGTTCATGGGTGTCTCGGTCGTCCTGGCGAGGCGGTTGAACCCGGCCGTGGCCGCGGAATTTCAGGACGAGGTTGAAGCGATGTCGCTCCCGGGCGATCAGCCCCGCGTGATATTCAACGTTCTGCTCCTGGCGGCCGGCTTCCTGCTGCTGTCCGGTGGGGCGCAATCCACGGTCTACGGCGCGACCGTGCTGGCGCTGCAACTGGGTATGAGCGAACGCGTCGTGGGCCTGACCATCGTCGCCATCGGGACCGGCCTACCTGAAGTGGTGGCCTCCGTTATCTCGGCCGCCCGGGGACGCGGCGACGTGGCCGTCGGAAATGCCATCGGCTCGAACATGTTCAATCTGCTTGTCGTGCTGGGAGGTACGTCGCTGTTTACACCGGTGCCCGTCGCCCCGGAGACGGCCGCCTCGGATCTGTGGTGGATGCTTGGCACCACGGTCATCATCTTCCCGCTGATGGTAACCCGGCACAAGGTGGGCCGGTGGGAGGGCATACTTCTGCTGATCATCTACGTGAGCTACATGGTCACGACGCTCAACTCGAATTGAACCGGGGAAACGGTCACTCTCGGTCAGGTGAGTCGCGATTTCCAGGCGAAAAGCACGCACCTGCCCATCGGCAGTCGTTTCGAGTCGTACCAAAAAAACAGCGCAGGCTTCCGGGCGAAATCCCCCTCGCCCGGGCCTGCGCCCCTGTCCCCATCAGGTTGACTTCTTGATTACCGCGCCGGCACGCCAAGCTCTTCCGGCGTCGGCATCGACAGGCGCACCGTCGGCACGCCGAGCTGTTCCGGCGTCGGCATCACCAGCGGCTTGCGTTCCTCGGCCATCTGACCGCGGACTACCGCCGGTCGCGGCTGCTGCACGGCCTGGCGGGCCGGTGGAGCGGCGGGCCGGGGCGGTTGCTGCACCGGCGGGCGGAACATCGGAGCGGGCGGAGCATATGGGACGGCATAGCCCGGCAGACCGCCAGGCATCGGGGGGCACCCCGTCGGGCCTCACCCCGCGCCGCTGCGGCCCGGAACGATGGAGAGTGTCAGTAATGTAAGTGAAAGGACGATCGCACCCGATCGTCGCGCGTCCGTGCGCATAGAGCGGAGAGCTCCGCAAGAGATAAGACGGGAGGGCGGTGCAGGCACATCCTTGTGCCCGGCGAGGAGGGGGTGCAATAACCGCGGTTATGAAGTGAGTCAACAGCGACTGTGTGAGCCGCCCGCTACTTGCTGTTCGCTGCGGGTTCGCCGACTTTGCCCCAGAGTTTTTCCGGGTTGAAGTCGTCGTCGTCGAGGCGGAGATTGAGCTGCAGGCGGTCGTACGAGTTGTAGTTCTGCTCGCGGTTGAGTTCGTCGTAGCAGAGGTAGACGACGGGGAGCTTCGTGTCGGGGCAGTAGAAGATCGAACGCCGGCCGCCACGGGGCAGGTCCGGGTCGAGCCCGGCCGGGACGGTGATCTCGACGCACTGCATCGGCTTGGGGCTTTCGGGGCGCGTGACCGGCCCCGTCATCTTGGCCTGCACGCCGGTCGAGGGGTTCTTCGCCGCGGCATAGAGTTGGCCGAGGTCGCGCAGGTTGTAGGTCAGCCCGGCATCGGCGATGTCGTGATTCGGGTTGGCGGCTTTGACGAGCATCGAGTCGCGGGCCAGGGCCATGCGCCGCCCCGCGGGAATGAACGGCACATCGCCCGAGGCCGTCAGCACGTGCAGCTTGTCGCCGTGCTGACCCTTCACATACAGCACTTCCCGGCCCGCGCCGACAGTACCGATCCACTTGAAATGAATGCTGAACGGACTCTTGCGCTCTTTGAAGAGGACCAGTTCTTCGGGCTTCGGCTGACCGTTGGGCGACTCCCGGCGACGAAGCCGGGCGCAATAAGAGCTGACACCCGCGTAGCTTTCGAGCGAAGTGCGGTGCAAGTCATCGACGGTGGTCGTGGACTGGACGGCGACTTGCGTCACCTCGGGCGCTTCGATCTGCGGGCGGCGCGGCACCGGGGCGATTCCTGCCGTCGGAGTATCGGGGCGCACCGAGAAACAACCCGCGCAAGACAGCGCACAGACGCACAGAATCCGTCCCGTCACGTGGCACCTCCCTGTGCCCGATACTCGGTCCCCGGCGTGAGCCGGCCGGGTGTTGTACCAGACCGGCCGGTGTCCTGCCCAGCCGAACCGCCTACGATGACCTCCGCCCTCCCAACACCCGGAGTCGGTCCATGCGCCGCATTTTGCCTCTGTTGGCCCTCTGCCTCGTTGCCGCCGACGCCCCAAACCCCGCCGTCGACGGCAAGTCGCTCGACGGCTGGGACTACCTCAGCGAATACTGGAAGGCCGAGAACGGCGTCATCACCGGTTCCCACGACGGGTCGCTGAAGTCCAACACCTTCCTCTGCTCGAAGCGCACCTACAAGGACTTCGAGATGGTGTGTCAGGTGAAGCTCACCGGCACGAATGCGAACTCGGGCGTGCAGATCCGCAGCAAGGTACTCGACAAGTCGAAGTGGAGCGTGGCCGGCCCGCAGTGCGACATGGGCGCGGTGTACTGGGGCAGCCTGTACGGCGAGCAGTTCGGCGGCATGATGAAGCAGTGCGACTTTGCGAAAGTGAAGCCCACGCTCAAGACCGACGACTTCAACGACTACAGCATCCGCGTCGCGGGCAAGAAGGTGACGATCAAGGTCAACGGCATCACAACCGTGGACGGCGAGTTCGAGAAGCTACCCGAAGAAGGAATCATCGCCCTCCAAATCCACGCCGGCAAGAAGATGTCGGCGGAGTTTCGGAACGTCGTGATCCACGAGATCAAGGGGAAGTAGGGGCGTCAGGGAGTCGGGAAGTAGGGGAGTGCGGCCCGCGGCTCACTCCCCGCGGACGGATTGGGCCAGCTCTTTCAGGCGGGCTTCGAGGGCGAGTTGGCGCCGCTTCAGAAGCTCCAGTTCGACCGTGTCGTTAGTCAGCGGCGACTGCAGGAACTGCTGTTCGAGTTGGGCATTCCGGCCCAGTTGCTGGGCGTCGGAGAGTTGCCCGCGGAGGCCCTTCTCCACGGCCGTGATCGCTTCGGCGGCCGGCTTGTTGCCGTTGATTTCGGTCGTCAGTGCGGTCGTGTCGGTGACGACCTTGTTGGTCTTCACCTTCGTCTCGCGGATTTCGTTGAGCTGCTTCTCGATCGCTTCCTTGTAGCCGTCGAAGGACAGGGCGGCCGCCCCGTCGATCTGGAACGGCCCGGCCGACTTCAACTGCACGAGCCCGTTCTGCACGTCGACGAGGCCGACGGCCGGCGTCACCGCTTTGCCGGCATTGTTCTTGCCGGTGGTCGCGATCAGCGTCTGCTCGGCATACCACGCCCGTCGCTGGGGGATTTCCGCTTCCAGCTTCGTGACCTTGCCGTTCGCGTCGTACCAGCGCGTGTCGGCGCGGTCGCGGGCTTCGACCAGCCCCTTGATCTCCTCGGCCTGTTCCTTCGTCCGCAGTTGCCAGGGCATCTGCTCGACGTACAGACCCATCGACCACGCCAGGAACATGAAGCTCAGGACCGTGACGCCGAAGATCAGGTATTTCGCCAGGTTCGTCATGGGTTACTTCCCGAGTTCCTTGGTCCGAATCTGGCTTTCGAGTTTCGAGTTCTGCTCGCGGGCGGCCGCGATCTCGCGCTGGATCGCGAAGAGCTGCTGCTGCACCGCGGCGAGCTGGGCCGTCTCGGCGTCCGCCGTCGCGCCGGCCTTGCGGAGCGACTCGGCCAGCTCATCGCGCTCGGCCTTGCGGGCCGTGAAGAGCAGCGTGTGCTTCTCGAGCAGCTTCTTCTGCTGGTCGAGCCGGAGCTTGTCAGCTTTGAGCTGATCGTTGAGCAGGACGAGCTTCGGCTGCAGGTCCTGCATCTGGCGGGCGAAGATCGCGCTTTCTTCCTTCATCCGCAGTTCGAGCAGGCCGATCTGGCCGTACAGGTTGCTCGCCTGGCGGTCGGCCGCCTTCGAGTATTCGTCGAGCCCGAGCACGGCCTGGGCCCGCTCGCGGAAGGCCGGGTCAAGGCCCGGGTTGAAGTTGTACAGCAGGTCGGCGACTTTCATCCGCTTGAACTCGACCGACTTGTCGCTCTCGATCTCCGCGGCCACGGCGTCGAACAGGCTGCCGACGATGCCCGCCAGTTCCCCGGCCGGCTTCTCGGCGATCAGCTTGCGAGCGTTGTCGCGCTGGTGGCTGTGAGGGATCAGGGGCAGCCAGACGGCGGCGGCGGCGGCCCGCTTCTTCGCGTCGTCGCCCGCGCCCTCGACGAACTGCGTCGCCGTCGCCTTGGCCTGTTGCACCGCTTCAAGTTGCGTCTTGACTGGAGCCCCGCCCGCGTTGCGAAACAGGTCGTCCATCGTCTTGGCATTCACGTCCTTGACGATGGCCCGGCCCGGCCGCCAGGAGTCGTCCTTGTTGTCCAGCGGCAGGCCGCGCATGGCCAGATCGTGCCGGAAGACCGAATACGACCACTGGTTGCGGGCGCTGTAGTCCATCCCGGCGATGACCAGGAACGCCACCGCTGCCAGGGCGTTCAGGATGGTCAGTACCTTGCCGAAGAGTGACATCTGGTTCCCTCAAATGTCCGTACCGGACCGCAAGACGGGGTATCTAAGGGATTCTGACCGATCCGGAGAGGCTTGACAAGCGGATCGGCCGGTTCGTACGGGCGGGACCTTGCCGCGCATGCGGGTCGGCCGCAATTTTCGGAGGGCAAACCGGCCCGCGGCAAACTACAATGGCGAAACCGGCCGGTGCGACCCGTTCCACCCCGGTCTTCCCGGAGGCACCCCCTCGATGGCCGAAGAGATGCCGGCGATCGATAGTATCGGCAATTACGACCTCATCGACAAAATCGCCGAGGGGGGGATGGGCGCGGTCTACAAGGCCAAGTCCCGCCTCACCGGCGACCTCGTCGCCATCAAGATCGTCCCCGGCCAGACCGCCAAGAATCAGACCCTGATGAAGCGGTTCGAGCGCGAGTTCAGCGCGGCCAACGGCATCGACCACCCGAACGTCGTCAAAGCCATCGAATTCTGCGGCGGCGGCGAAATGCCCTTCCTCGTCATGGAGCTCGTCGACGGCGACTCCATCGGCCAGCGGATCGACCGCGACGGCAAGATGACCGAGGAAGAAGCCAAGCGGATCATTGTCCAAGTCTGCCAGGGCCTGCACCGGGCCCACAAGCACAACCTGATCCACCGCGACATCAAGCCGGACAACATCCTGCTCACGCAGGAGGGCGTCGCGAAGATCACCGACCTGGGTCTGGTGAAGGGTCTGGGCGAAGAAGAGATGAACCTCACCCGCACGGGCCGCGGGCTGGGCACGCCGCACTTCATGGCCCCCGAGCAGTTCCGCGACGCGAAGAACGCCGACATCCGCTGCGACGTGTATTCCGTCGGCGCGACCCTGTACATGATGGTGACCGGCGAGATGCCGTTCGACGGGTCGGGCCCGCTCGATTGCTGGATGAAGAAGATCCGCAACGAGTTCAAGCCGCCGAAAGAGATCAGCCCGGAGTTGTCGGACCGCATGAACTGGGCGATCCTGCGGGCGATGAGCGCGGACCCGGACAAGCGGCCGGCCAATTGCCGGGAGTTCGTGGAAGACCTGCTCGGCCACAGCACCCGTCCGACTACTTCGACGAACGGGTCGAATGCGGACGGCGATATCTGGTACCTCGTTTACAAGGACGAGGAAGGCCAGCCGCACACGGTGAAGGGCACGACCGACGGCATCCGCCGGGCGATCAAGGACAACCTGCTGGGCGACGCCGAGAACATCCAGGGCTCGAAGACCAAGGGCGGGCCGTTCACGCCGCTGAACACCTACCCGGAATTCCGCGACCTGCTCATCGCCGCCGCACCGCTGCCCTCGCGCACTGGCCAGACCTCGGCGCGGTCCGGCAAGCCGGGCGACGGCAAGACGCCGGTCTCGGCCCGGGTGTCGGCCCAGGCGTCCGGCGTGCAACCGCAGCGGACGGGCGAGACCTCCCGGCCCTACGCCGCCCCGGCTATGACCTCGTACCCCACCCACGAAGCGCCGGCCGAGTACACCGGGCCCGACCTGCCGCACATCCAGATCCAGACCCGCGACTCGAATCCGTACGAGTTTCTGATCTGGGGCCTGATCAGCGCGCTGGCCGGCGTGATCGGCGTCGCCGTGTACCTCCGCTTCTTCAAGTAGTCATCGCCCGGGCATCGCTATAATCACGGATATGAAAGAACCGCTTCAACCCGCGCGCGTCGTCGCGCCGCTGGCCGCCCTCACTGCCGGCCTGCTCCGCCTGTTCCCGTTTGCCGGGTGGAACGTCGCGCCGGTGGGCGCGCTGGCCCTATATTCCGGGGCCCGACTGCCGTGGTGGGCCGCCCTGACCCTGCCGCTCGGCGTCATGTACGCGACCGACTCCGTCCTCTGGCGCGTCGCCGGCTCGAAACCGCTCGACCCGTACGTCTACGGCACCTACGCCCTGATCGCGCTGGTCGGCGTCGCACTGCGGCACACGCGCTCGCCGTGGAAGATCGGTGCGGGTGCGGTGCTCAGCAGCGTTCTGTTCTTCGCGATCACCAACTTCGGCTCTTGGCGCGACCTGTACCCGCAGACGTGGGAAGGTCTCACGAGTTGCTACATCGCCGCCTGGCCGTTTGCCCGCGGCACCATCCTCGGCGACTTGCTCTTTACGCCGCTCTTTTTCGGGGCCCACGCGCTGCTCGAGCGCCGGGCTGCCGAACTAGAGCCTGCGGCATCAACGGTCGTCCGGTAGTTTCAGGCTTTCGGGCGTCACGCCCTTCTTGAAGCCGTCGGTGCGGAACGGGCTCGGCGTAAACTCGCCGACCAGTTCCACGTCCGACTCGGCCGGGATCTTCGCCTCGTCGCCCACGGCCCAGTACACCGCATTCACCAGCAACCGCCGGGTGCCCGCGCTCGCGAAATCCTGCGACGCGCCCAGCGTCGTCGCGAACACCCGGGCCGGCGACTTCCCTGGGGGCGTGTACGTCCGCGTCCAGGCGATCGGCATCATCGGGTCGTTCTTCTTCCCTGCCACCGCCTTGCTTGCGGGGTCGAGCGTCTCGGTCACTTCGCCGAGCACGAGTGCGTCACCGGCCAACGGTAGGTTCACGGTATACACGTCGCTGGTGCCGAAGATCGCGCCGTCGGCAATGCCGCGGAGAATCGGATGGCCGGCTGCGCCGGGCGCCAGTCGGCCGCGGGTGCCTTCTTTGCCGTGGTCCCCGTGATGGCTCACCCATTTCTCGCCGAGCACCTGTTTGCCGAACCCGCCGGGCCACTCCCGGCTCCCGTCGCCGAACCGCGAGTAGATCCGGCCGGGTTTGATGGCGAAGCCGTGCGTCGCCGTCCGCATTCCGATGATCGGCCGGCCCGAGTCGACGTAGGCGACGATGTGCTGCATCTGGTCGTCGGACAAATTGCGGAACCGCGTGAAGATCACCATCAGGTCGGCCGACTCCAGCGCTTCGAGGCCCGGGATGTTGGTGCGGACGTTCGGGTCGATCGTGCCGGTCTTCGGATCGATCGCGAAATGGACGGTGCAGTGATACCCGTGCCTGCGAGAGAGGATTCGGCCGAGCTGCGTCAGCGTCTCTTCCGAGCGGTACTCTTCGTCGCCGGAGATCAACACGACTTTTTTGCCCGGCCCCGGGTACGTGACCCACGGGTCTGCCGCGGTCGCGACGCCAGCCATCATCATCAGCACAAGCCCGGTCAGGAAACGCATGTAATTTCCCTCGTCGATCAGATCTGCTCGGGGCCGAACCGGTCGCCCGGGCGTAGCGGCCGTCCGTTGAGCCACGCGGCCACCGGCATCCGCTTCTTCCCCGCGGGCTGCACTTCGTGAATCAGGAGGGAACCTGTCCCGGTGCCGACCGTGAGCGTCTTCGCATCGAACCGCAACGTACCGGGCGGGCCGACATCGTCCGCGGTAGGCGTGCCGGCCAGCACGAGCAATCGCAAGCCCGGCGTGTCGGGCCGGTGAAGGAAGGTGTACGGTGTCGGCCAAGGCTGCACGGCCCGGATCTGCCGATCGACAACCTCCGCCGGCTGGGTCCAGTCGATTGCGCCGTGTTCCTTCTTCAGCTTGGGTGCTTTGGTCACGAGCGCGGGGTCCTGCTGCTCGCCCGTGACTGGCCCCGAGGCCAGGCGATCGATGATGTCGAGCGCGAGGCCCGCGCCGAGCGGTGCGAGCCGGGCCTCGAGTTCCCCGGCCGTCTCCTGCGCGCCGATCTCAACGGCGGCCCGGGCAAGCATCGCCCCGGCATCGAGTCCGGCGGTCATGCGAATGATGGTCACGCCCGTCTCACGCTCGCCGCGCCAGATCGCCCATGCCACCGGGGCCGCCCCGCGATACCGCGGCAAGAGCGAGCCGTGGACGTTGATGCCGCCGAGCCGGGCGGACTCGAGAACGTCCGCCTTCAGAATCTGCCCGTAAGCAGCCGTGACGAGCAGGTCGGCACGCCAGGCGCGGAGTTGATCGACGCCCTCGGGTGTGTTGATGCTCTCAGGCTGATACACCGGCACCCCGGCCGCGCGGGCCAGCGTGGTCATGCCCTCGCCCACCTGCCGGGTAGAAGCAGCCTTCCGGCCGGCCTCCCGGTCCGGCTGCGTGACAAGTCCGACGACAGTATGCCGGGACTGCCCGAGCAACGCACGAAACGTCGGCTCGGCAAACGTCCCGGTCCCCAGCATGACAACACGAAGCGAAGAGGTCATGAAGGTTAGGTTAGCGGAACCACGAAGGAACCGTTAGCCGCGACGCGCAGCGGAGCGATGAGTGCACCGCGGGTAGCAGTATTCGCCAGAATACGGCGAGCGGGTGCCAGCGAGCGCGGGCTCATCGGCATTCTGGCGAATGCCGCTACGAAGAGGGTGTGCGGGTGCCAGCGAGCGCGGGCTCATCGGCATTCTGGCGAATGCCGCTACGGGCGATATGCCACCCCCCCAAATGCAAACCGCCGCGGCTTTTGGGGCCGCGGCGGTCGGGTTACGTTGCGTTCAATCGGTCACTTTCCGTCGGCCGGTGGTTGCAGGCGGACGAGCAGGACCGGCTGCGAATCGGACGTTCCGAAGTGCAGGAGGCCGGGTGCCTCATCCTGTGTGAGGTTGTAGATACCGGTCTCCATGACCACGTCAGAGTTCTTTCCGTCGGCAAAGCCGATGACGACCCGCTGCGACTCCTTGTCGACCGTCCCCTTCAGGGATCGCGATACACCCGACGCCTCGTTGTAGTAAGTGCCGGCAATCACGCCATCCTTGTTGACGGCCAGTTCGACCATCGACTGCGAATCGTCCACGCCCTCGCGCGTGAAGGCGAACGCTCCGAGGGGCATCCAATCACCTTCGGGCGCGGTAGCCGGGGCCGCGGCCATGGCGGTCTGCAACTGTTGTGAGTACTGCTCGGCCGTGCCGGCTGCAGTGCCGTTCACGTAAACGTTGTTGTTCTCGTAGTAGACATTGCCGCCGGCACCGTAGGCGAAGTAAACCGGCTGAGGTCGCACCCACGCCGCACCCATGAACGCACCGAACGACGCGTAACTGGCAGGGGACCAGCCGTAGTACGGACCACGGTTGGCCCAGCCACCGTAGTAGGGATAACCGCCGACGGCACCGCGGCGATATGCCCCTGTGTTGTACGCGCCCACATACCGATTGCCCGCGTTGACGCGGACCTGGTTGCCCGTCACATGGCGGTTGTTGATCCACGCGTTTTGATCGTTGCTGTAGTTGACCGAGTTGCCGACGTTGACATTTCCCACGTTGATGTCGCGTCGATCACCGACGTTCGGCCGGTCGTTGATGTTGGGGCGGTCATTGATGTTTGGCCGATCATTGATATTGGGTCGGTCGTTGATTTTTGGTCTGTCACCGATGTTTGGCCGGTCGTTGATGTTGGGCAGATCATTGATGTTGGGTCTGTCGCCGATGTTAGGTCGATCATTGACATTCGGTCGATCACCGACGTTCGGTCGATCGTTGATATTGGGTCTGTCGCCGATATTGGGCCGTTCGCCGATACTGGGTCGGTTGCCAGGCTCCGGTCGATTGCCGACTGCCGGCCGGCCACCGCCGCCCAGACCGAGGAAGTCATTCACTTGCGATGACGACGCACCTCCGCCGGGCCGTTGGAGATTGCCCGGCCGGTTCTCGCCAACAGCCCCGGGTCCGAAGTTGGGTCGGCCCGCGCCGCCCGGTTCGCCACCGGGTCGCTGGAGATTGCCCGGTCGGTTTTCACCGCCGGCGCCTGGTCCCATATTCGGTCGACCAGCACCGCTCGGGGCACCGGTAGGTCGTTGAAAATTGGAGGCTTTGCCGGCACCACCGCCGGGACGATTGTTCTCGCCAAATTCGGGGCGATTGCCACCACTAGGATTGGGCCGGCTGACGCCCGGCCCACCGCCCGGCCGGGACGCTCCGCCGCCGCCTGGTGACGGGTTCGGCCGTGACATGGCAGGGCCGGAATGTTGACCGCCCATACCGGCTCCACCACGATTACCCGCCGCACGGCCGCCGCCACCGCCGCCTGCGCGGCCGCGTCCCTGCGAGAAGGAGTCACCGGTGACTGCCAGGCAAAGCCCGAGCGCAGCCGCCACCGCACAGAGGAGGTACTTGTGATTTCGCATTGTTACTTTCCTCCCTTGGCGTCGTCGGTCGTGGGCTTGCGAACGAGTGTGATCTCGTCCGTGTCCGGCATCATTTCACCGTCGATCACACGATCGACGGACTTCCAAGTGAACTTGTTGGCGTCGATGAAGTTGATGATCTGGATGTTCGAGCCGGTGCCGCCGTCGGGCAACGTGTAGGTGCAGCGGATCGTGTAGCGGTTGCCGGCCTGCGACCAGAACTCTTCGCCGAATCCGCCTTTGGAATCGAAGGTCCACGACCGGATGGTCTTGCGGGCCCCGTCCCACGCCATCAACTGCATGCCGGACAGCCCGGCGTGCTTCGGATTGTGGAGGCCGAAGGAACGCAGCAGAAATGCCCCGTTCTTGGTGAAGTGACAGGAGAATTCGATCGACACTTCTTCATGGTCGTCCACCCAGTCGCCCACAAGCCAATCGAGAGTCTCGAGCGGCCCCTCCGTCACCACGGCTGGCGGGGCGGGTTCGGCCGGCGTTGCCGGATTCTGAGTCCGCGCGAGTGACCACCCGGCCACCGCGCCCACCAGGAGCATCCCCAGTGCCATCACCAATCTCTGTCCCATTCCCGGCACCCCCACAAAGCCGAAGGTTAAGCCCCGAGATTCGCTCTCGAGGTCGCAGTGTCAATTCAATGGGAACCGGCCGATTCGTCCTGAGAATTTCCGACAACGACGTAGCGAGTGGGTGCCAGCGAACGCGAGCATATCGGCATTCTGAGGAATTGCAGTTCGGGAAGCGATTACGCTGAAGAACCGCGGGCCTTTTACCGGCGGAAAATTGACGCCCAGCGGGAGGCCACAGCCTCCTGTTCACTGAGTCGTTACTTGGCGGTTGTCAGTATCTTCCCCGCCAACGGCAGACGACATTTGTTAGTCCTGCGTCTTCTATGATCCTCTTGACATCGCTCGAGACAAAGAACAGGTTTCCCATTTCCCTGATCCGGAACACGTTGCACCCTTCCGGCAATTCGGTCGCGAGCTCCAAAGGAGCGTCGGCCGAGAGCACGTTGATGTGAAAATCCCCGCATTCAAAGCAATCAACGACAGACTCTCGACGCGACTTTGTCAGATTGAGCGACGCTGTGTGGTCGGCCAGAAGTCGCCAGAGCACGAGTTCGTTGTGCAGGCCCGGTACAGGGTCGTCAGAGTCGCATTCCCGCACCGTCATGTGACGATGGGGTTTTTCGACCAATGTGATGGTCTCAAAATGTACGCCTGAAACATTGTTCAACTCGAACAATCGTTTCGGTCGTCCCGTTACCGCAATCTCTCCAAGTCCGCTGGGCCAGGAGAAGGCCCCGATCACGTTCGGTCCCTTCGCCCATCCAACAGACAGGGGGCTCGTTCTTCTCCGTGTCTGCGTTTTGCAGCTTGCGCAAGTCGACAGTACTTCGACGCCACTAAGCATTACGGCTGTTGCGAACACGTTACCGTAGTCATGCCTCTCAAGTCCAAAAAAATCACGCATCACGCGCCTCGATGCCAATGCACCGCCACGAAAGGTCCGTTCGAATTTCTCGAAATTCTAACGGCCGTCATCTTGCGCCGCCGCCGAATTCTGGCGAATCCGATCACGAGCGAGGGTCTTTTGGGACAAGCCGCCTGCCTATCTGGCAGTTCCCGGTACCATCCGAAATCCCCACCGCGACCAGTTAACCGGCGCAAAGCACCCGCTCGCCTCTGATTGCGTCGAGTTCGCGTACCGCGACGGGGTGGTGAAACGAAACGGGGGTGTGTGAAACGAAATGAAACCCTCATGACGCGGGCGTCTCCTGCGCGGATGAAAATAGGTTCAGTAGGAGGAGCTATTTTCAAGGCAACGAAACGGCCGAGGATCCACTCCCCATCCCCGCTTCGCTTATACTAAACGTCACTGCGCGGAGGCATCGCCATGCGTCGTCGTCGGACGTTTCAGGTGGAGCGGCTCGAATCCCGGCTTGCGCCGGCCGCCTCGCTGATGGGGCCGCTTTCCCATCTCGATCAGGTCGCCGCCCGAGACACCGGGGCGGACTTGTGGGCCGGGCTGGGCCTCACGTCACGCTCGGCTGTTACCCGGCTCGATCTGCCCGCGCTTGTCGAACGGCTCGCAACCGCGCCGCGGGAATACGACCCCGCGCCGGTCGAGATCGCCCTGCCCCGACCCGACGGTTCGTTCGCGCGGTTCCGCGTGTGGGAGATCGAGCGCTCGCCTGAACTGGCGGCCGCGATGCCCACGACTCACATGTACCGCGGCCAGGGGATCGACCGCCCGGCCGACCTGCTCGCGGCCGACATCACCACCACCGGATTCCATGCCCGCGTGCTCGGGCCGGGCACGCTCTGGTCGATCGACCCCGAACAGGCCAACTACACGTCGTCGCTGCCCGAACTGACGCCGGGCCACGCGACCGGGTGCGGCTGTGCCGACTGTTCCGCGGTTCTGAGCCGGCTGATCAACGCCGAGACCATCGTCAGTGCGGGCGGCGAAGGCGGCACGTCGGGCGGCGGCATCATCACCGGCGGCTCGCCGCAGGAATCGACCGGCACGCAACTCCGTTCCTACCGTTTCGTCGTCGCCTCCACCGGCGAGTACACGGCCTACTCCGGCGGCGTCGCCAATACGCAGGCCAACATCGTCACGCTCACCAACCGCCTCAACCTCGTCCTCGAGCGCGACTACTCCGCCCGGCTCACGCTCATCCCCAATGCGAGTATCGTTTACACCAATTCCGCGACCGATCCATACACCGGCGACAACGCGTTTTCTATGGTCGAGGAGAACATCACCAATCTGACCAACGTCGTTGGTAACGCCAACTACGACATCGGCCATGTGTTCAGCTCGCAGTCGTTCGGCGGGGGCGTCGGCTATTACAAAGGTATCGGTCAGAACTGGCGGGCCGGCGGTGCGACCATCTGCGGCACCTTCACCACGCCGACGGGCCTGCCGTTCGAGTCGAACTTCATCCACGAGGTGGGCCATCAGTTCGGCGGGCTGCATACGTTCAACGGCGTGGCAGGGGCGGCCGCGTTCAACCGCAACGGGCCCACGGCCGTCGAGGTCGGGTCCGGCTCCAGCATCATGGCCTACCCCGGCATCTGCGACACCGACGACCTGCAAGCCGCCCCGGACCTGTACTTCCACTCGCTCACGTACGACGACACGCAGGACTTCCTCAGCACGCTGACGGGCGTCGGCACTACGACACCGACGGGCAACACGCCCCCCGTCGTCTTCGCGGGCAACGACGCGGTCATCCCGGCCAATACGCCGTTCGCCCTGACCGCGACGGCCAGCGACATCAACGGCGACACACTCACTTACAGTTGGGAGGAGCGCGACCTCGGGGCCGCCCAGGCGCTCGGCGCGGGCGACAACGGCACGTCGCCGCTCTTCCGCGCGTTCGCCCCCGTGAGTAGCCCGACACGGACGTTTCCGAACCTGACAAACCTCGTGGCAGGGACGGCGAGCAAAGGCGAGACACTGCCGACCACCGACCGCAACCTGACCTTCCGCGTGATGGTCCGCGACAACCGCACGGGCGGCGGCGGCGTCACGCTCGACGACCTGAGCCTGCGCGTCGTCAACACCGGCTCGGCCTTCGCGGTGACCAGCCCCAACACGGCGACGAGTTGGCCCGCCTCCAGCACCCAACTCGTCACCTGGAACGTGGCCGGCACCGACGGCGGCGCGATCAACGCCCCGCTCGTCAACATCCGCCTGAGCATCGACGGCGGGCTCACCTACTCCGCCCTTCTTGCCTCGAACACACCCAACGACGGCAGCGAACCGGTCGTCGTGCCGGTGGGCGCGCCCAGCACCCAGTGCCGGATCAAGGTCGAGCCCGTCGGCAACTACTTCTTCGACATCTCGGACGTGAACTTCGCGATCACCGCCAGCCCGGCGATGCGCGTGACCGCCACGAACCCCGTCACCGGAGGCGTGCTCGGCACCACGCTCGATGTCACGTTCTCGCAACCGATCAATGCCGCGACCTTGAGCACCTCGGACATCACGCTGAGCCAGGGAAGCGTCACGGCGGTCACGCTCCAGTCGGCCAGCGTCGCCCGGTATACGCTCGCGGGACTCTCGGGCGAGGGCGCGGTTACTGTCACGATGCCCGCCGGCGCGGTCGCCAGCACGACCGGCAACGGCACGGCACAGTTCATCGGCAACTACGTCCTCGACGTGACCACTTCGGCATTCCCGACGCCACTCGTCGCGTCCGGCCCGCTCGGTTCGATGACTTACTGTGGCACCGCGGCCGGCGCGATCTCCCTGTTCGTCGCCGCCCCGGACACCGACAGCTACACCATCACGCTCGACGCGGGCCAGACCCTGTCACTGACCGCGACGCCCGGCGCGACGCTCCGGCCCACGGTGCAGATCACAGGGCCGGGCGGCGTAAATGTAAGCAACACAGCCGCGACGGCAGGACAGTCGGCAACGCTCTCGGCCGTCGCCACGACCTCCGCGGGCACATACACGATCACCGTCGGCGGCGCGGGCTCGACCGTCGGCAGCTACGCCCTCCGGCTCGATCTGAACAGCGCAATCGAAGCCGAGCCGAACAACAGCCAGGCGACCGCGACGCCGATCGGCGGCAGCAGCTTTGCCCTGGGCGGCACCGCCACCCGGCTCGCGCTGCGCGGCCGACTCGAATCGCCCGCAGAGTCGCTGCCGAACGAGATCGAAGCGAACAACAGTGTGGCGACGGCCAACGATGCGACGCAGTCGTTCACGCCGTACACGGGCAACCTGTATCAGCTCGGGTTCGGCACCACGATCGACTACGACTTCTTCAAGCTCGGCAACTTCCAGCCCGGCGACCTGATCACGCAGGCGCAGTATGGCGCGGGCAGTGGCCGGGGCACGCAGGCGGAGCCGGTCGTCTACTTTTACTACAACACGGGCGGCTACTATCTCGGCTACGACGACAACTCCGGCCCCGGAAACGACTCGCTCTTCTACCGTTACAATGTCGACGTTGACGACGTGTACTTCGGCAACGCCTCGGGCTTCTACTTCTTCGGCGACACGATCCAGATGGGCTACCTTCTGGAGAATGCGGGCACCCCGCCGCTGACGGGTGGCAGCTTCGTCGACACGGAGCCGAACCAGACCGCTGCCACCGCGACGGATGTGTCGAACGCCTGGCGGGCGGTGAACTACCGCTCCGTCGTCGCAGGCACGGTGTCCTCGGGCAGCGACAGCGACTTCGTGAAGTACCAGTTCAATGCCGGCGACCTGGTGACGTTTCAGGTTCACAGCACGAGCGACCTCGATGCCGCCGTGGTGTTGCGGAACCCGGCCGGCACCGTGATCGCGTCGGACCCCGGCGACGGCGGCGGCCTCGTACCCGAGGAAGACGCGTTCATTTATGCCTATGTGATCCCGACGACGGGGACGTACACCGTCGAGGTGAAGGCGGCGACGGGCACGGGCGGATCGTACACGCTGACCAGCCTGCTCTCGGCCAGCGCGGCCCCGCCCGCGCCGGCCGACTGCGCATCGTTCACACTCGCGGCCGGTCAGTCGGCGACGGTCGCGCTCAAGGGCCTCGCGGCAGGCACCATCAACTTCGACGTGCTGAACCCGGGCGGCAGCGTCGTCGCCAGCGGCACCGCCGGCCCCACCAACTACGACAAGTCGGCGACCTTCACCGCGGCGGGTGCGGGTACTTACGCCGTTCGTGTGCAGGGGACGGCCGGGCTGGATTACGTCGTGACAATCACGAGCGGCGCGACCGTGGATGCCGAGCAGAATGATGCGACGGGCACGGCTCAGGCGCTGGTGTCATCCCGCGCCGCCGGCGGCATCACGGCGGGCGACGAAGACTGGTACTCGTTCGCGGCGACGGCCGGGCAGTTGATCACGCTAGCCACGGCGACGCCGGCCGGAGGCGCGGGCGAGTTCGTCAACGCGCTCGCCCCACTCGTCGAAATCTACTCCCCGGCGAACACACTGATCGGTTCGGGCGGTGCGACGGCACTGGCGCAGGCGACTTCCACGGGTACCTACCGAGTCCGCGTCCGCGGGTCGGGCGGCAGCACGGGTGAGTACGTCCTCGCGCAATCGGCCGTGGTCGACGCCCCGGCCAAGGTGTCGAGCCTGATCGTCGGCGACGGTACGACCCAGCGGTCGCGAGTCACGAAGATCGATGTCGTTTTCAATGAGCCGGTCACCGCCCCGGCCGGTGCGTTCGGCCTGTCCCGGCAATCCGACTCGGCAGCCGTCGCGCTCGCGGCCGCGACCTCGGGCAACACCGTGACGCTGACGTTCACCGGCGGCCCGATCGAGTTCGGCTCGCTGGCCGACGGGCGGTACACGCTCACGATCAATGCGGCCTCCGTCACCGACTCGGCCGGTCAACCGCTCGACGGCAACGGCGACGGGACCTTCGGCGACAACTACACGCTGGTCGGCACGCCCGCCAACGGCCTGTTCCGCCTGTTCGGTGACGGCGACGGGTCCGGCCAGGTCACGTCGACCGACTTTCTCGCTTTCCGACTGGCATTTTTGGGGACAGTGCCGACCTTCGACTTCAACAACTCAGGCAGCGTGGATTCGAGTGACTTCCTCGCGTTCCGGCTGCGGTTTCTCCAAAGCGTCTGACCGGCTCCGGGGGCCATTCCTCCCTTGACCGTGTCGGCCCGCCCGGCGACACTCTCGGGCGATGGTCCGGTTCTACTTCTACCAGTTTCTGTGCGGTTTCGGTCGCCACGTCCCCCTCGTGGCGATGCTCGCGCTCGTCGCCGCGCTCGTGTTCATTCCCGATGTCAACAAGGCCTTCGGCCTGCGGAACCTGCTCTGGCACGAAGACTGGCCAAAACAGTGTGCCGTCGGATTCGCGCTGGGCGTACTCGTCGTGCAGGTCATCCTTGCCGGATACTTGTTGGAGACGCAGCGAACCCCGGGCGACGAACGCCCGCGCTGGCACGGCCTGAATGCCGCACTCACGTACGCCCTCGGTATCCTTGCGTGCACCGGCATCACGCTGCTTCCGGTCATCGTCACCGTGATCGCGACGTGGGACGCGCCCGGCCAGAGTTGGCCTCTGGTGCTCGGCTGCCTCCCCGCGTTCGGCATGTTCCTCGTGGGCCTGTACTTTCTCCCGGCCGAGGGGCTCGACTCTTGGGTCGGCAGGCTGGGACAGACCGTCTTCCGCGGAATGGCGGAGATCAAACTCCTGCACGTGCCGCGGGCTGAGGAGCGCGATTACCCGATTCACGGTGTCGCGGTCCTGGCGATGGTCGCGTCCGTACTTGTGTACGCGGCCGTCGGGTTCGGGCCGTTCCGCGTGTTCTCGCCGCTGGTCGGCGTGTTCGCGCTGGCGGGCATCCTCACGGCGGCGTACGGATTCTTCGAATACTTCCTCGACTTTGTCCAGCCCGCGCTCGCGCTCGTCCTGTTCGGGCTGATCTTCATGGGCGGTCTCGGCAAGCACAGCCAGCGGTTTCCGCGGCTCGAGCCGCACTATGCCGAGCCGGTGGAGCTGCGCGACTACGACCCCGTCCGCCCGGTGGAACTTGTCCCGCCCGAGCAGATTCGCTTCTGCTCTGAGGCCCGGGGTCCGTACTCCGCCGGGCAGAAGCGACCGCTGGTGCTCGTGTGCGTCTCGGGCGGCGGACTCCGCGCGGCCGCCTGGACCACGGCCGTGCTGCATGAGCTGGAGCGGTCGTTTGCCGCGCTGCCGACACCGATCGATTTCCCCTGCCACATCCGCATCATCACCGGCGCGTCGGGCGGCATGGTGGGAGCGGGCTACTACGTCGCGAATCTCACCGACCCGCCGCCGAGCCCGTTCCGCCGGTCGCCGGACTACCTCGAAACCCAGTACAAGAACATCACCGAAGACTGCCTGTCGCCGCTGATCCACGCCCTGACGTACCACGACCTCCGCGGCGTGTTTTCGCCGTTCGGCCATCCGTACGATCGCGGTCAGGCGCTCGAGGACGCGTGGACGCGCCACCTCGGCGGCGCAATGGACCTGAGCTTCGAGCAACTCCGCGAAGGCGAAATGGCCGGCTGGCGGCCGTCGCTGATCTACTCGCCAATGCTGGTCGAAGACGGCCGACGATTGCTCATCAGCAACCTCGACCTCCGCGGCGTCGCCTCCAACGACGGGGCGATCCTGCAATCCGACCGCGACCCGCAAACCGACCCCTCTCTGCCGCTCCGGAAGCGGCTCAACCGGTTCTCGTACGAGAGTTACGAGTTCTTCCGGCTGTTTACGTCGGCCGAGGTCCGCCGGCGATTCACGGTCGCCACCGCAGCCCGGATGAGCGCGAGCTTCCCGTACGTCAGCCCCTCGCCGACCCTGCCGACGACGCCGCGCCGCCGAGTGGTCGACGCGGGCTATTACGACAACGACGGCGTGAGCCTGGCGGCCGCATGGGTGTTCAGCGGGGCCAACCGCGACTGGCTCCGCCGGAACGCCAGCAAGATCGTGCTCGTGCAGATCCGCGACGGCGCGAGCGCGGACCAGCGTCGGCTGAACCAGAAGGTGATGCCCGAGCCGTCGTCGGCCCTGTCGCGAGGGTTCGAGTTCCTTTCCACGCCGCCCTCGGCCCTGTTCAGCGCGCGGGTGGGCAGTTCCTCGTTCCGCAACGACGGGCTGCTTGAGATTCTCTCGCAGCAGCTTGTTTCCGAAATGCAGGTGAAGCCGCTGCTCGCGGACCTGCGCGAGAACGAAATCCAATACCTGCTCAAGGCCAAGGAACGGGAAACGGCGATGGCCATGCTGGCGGGCCTCGACGACGACCAGCGGGCTCGCCTGACCCAGGCCTTGCGTGATCGGCGTGCCAACCACGATGACAAGAGCCCCAGGATCGACGACACGCTCTGGCTGATCGACGCGATGCCGACCGGCGCAACCGTGGACGCGAAGCTCAGCCGCGCGATGCGCGGCATGAAGCTGGACAACAATCCGAATCAGTGGGCCGACCGCATGCTCCGCGGCGCGGACCTCCAGGCGGCCAGCCTCGGCCTGCAACCGCACGACCTTGACGAACTGCAAAGGATGTTTGCCGAGCGACTCCGACCGGACGAGGCCCGGCGACTGCTCGACCGTGTCCGGCTGACGTTCGATCGGGATGCCGGCGAGCCGTATTTCGCGACGATCGACTTCGAGTTCAACGAAGAGGCGTCGCTGAGCTGGTATCTCACGACGGAAGAAAAGGCCCGTATCCGCAACGCCGCCGGCAAGTTCGGCCCGCGGATCAAGCTGCTCACCGACTGGTGGCAGGCCCCGGCGGCGCAGGACGGGGCGGTGACGGAATAGCGGTAAAGAAGTAGCCGCCGAGTCCGCAGAGAAGGATGAGGAGAATCAAGCCACAGAGAGCGCAAAGGAAGAGGCATCAACTTGCCTTTTTCTCTTCGTGCTCTGTGATCTCTGTGGTTGCTTGTGCTATCCCAGCCGGTAGTCGTAGGTTTCTTCGTTGAGGTGGGGGTTGTAGTAGGGGTCGGTGGCCCGGCCCCAGCGGCTTTGGAAGGCGTGCAGTTCTTCGCGGAAGACGCCGGGCTTCGTGACGCTCTCGAAGTGCGTCAGCACGGCGTGCGGCGTGAACACCACCCGGTAGCCGGCCTTGCGGACGCGGTAGCAATAATCCACGTCGTTGTAATTCAGCGGCAGCCCCTCGTCGAAGCCGCCCACCTCGCGGAACACCTCGGCCCGGCTCATCAGGCACGCGCCCGTCACGGCCGCACAGTTGTGAGGCAGGAAGTTGCGGAAGTAGTAGCCCGAGTGCTGCTTCGGGTAGCCGTAAAACGGATGGCCCGGGTTGCCGTCGAGCACCGACACGCCGACGTGCTGGATGCCGCCGTCGGGGAAGTGCAGCTTCGCGCCGACGGCGCCGACTTCGCGCTGCTGGGCGAATTCGATCATCGCCTCGATCCAGCCCGGGGCAGTGACTTCGGTATCGTCGTTGAGGAACAACAGGAACTCGCCGCGGGCCGCACGGGCCCCGAGGTTGTTCACGGCCGACCAATTGAACGGCGCGTCGTAGGTGAGCCGGCGGACGTTGTCGGTGAGGATGCGCCCGGCCACGCCGGCGTCGAGCGTGTTGCGGTCGAGGACCAGGACTTCGAAGTTCCGATACGTCGACAGCCTGCGGATCGACTGGACGCAGTTTTCGAGGAACCCGGCCGAGCGACCCGGCGCGGGCTCGGGCCGGCCCAGCGACGGGATGATGATGCTGACCGTCGGTGTGCCGCGGAGTGCGAAGCGGACATGCGTGAGCCCGGCCGAGGGCCCGACCTCCGCCCGCGCTTCCTGCCCGGTCCGCGCCAGGTGCGATTCGATGGCCCGCATCGCCGCCGCGTGCGCGTGGGGCTTGGCCGCGACGCCGCTCGCCGTCGAGTTGGGCAGCAGTCGCCAGTGGTAGAGCACGTCGGGCACATGAACCACCCGGCGGGCCTTCTCGATCACCCGGAATGCGAGGTCGTAGTCCTGCGCACCGTCGTATTGCTCGTCGAAGCCGCCCACCTGCCGGACGATGTCGGTCCGGTACATGCTGAGGTGGCAGGTGTACATGCAGCCGAGGAAGAACTCGGGCGACCAGGCCGGCTTGAAGAACGGTGCGACCCGCTTGCCGTCGGGTTGGATCTTGTCCTCGTCGGAGTACAGCACGTCGGCGTCCGGCGACTCGACCGCGGCGCGGGCCATGCGGTACAGCGCGTGCTCGGCCAATTCGTCGTCATGGTCGAACAGTGCGACGAAGTCGCCCTGGGCCATCGCCAGCGCGGCATTGGTCGCCCGGCTTATGCCGCCGTGCCGGCCTGGCGGCGCGAGCTTGATCCGGTGATCCCGGGCGGCATACTCCTCGAGGATCGGCCTGACGTGCTGCTCGGTCGAGCCGTCGTCGGCGATGCAAAGTTCCCAGCGCGGGTACGTCTGCCGGATGACCGAGTCGATCGCCAGTCGCAGGTATCGCTCCGGCGTGTTGTAAGTCGGTAGCACGACCGAGATGAGCGGCACCTCGGCGGCGTCGACGGCCCATTGCCGCTGCTTCGCCCGGTCGTCGTCGGTGAGGCGGTGCTTTTCGATCCACCGCTCGTACGCCTTCTCGGGTTCGTAGAAGCCGTGCCGGGTGCAGCGTGGGTCGTCGAGACCGAGCGACCACTTCTTTGCGACTTCGCGCCATTGGCCGGTGAACAGCAGCTTCAGGCCGCGACGCAGCACCGGCCCGGTGTTTCGATACGCGCGGAGCAGGCGGAGCTTGCGGCGTAGCGCGTCACCGGCCGTGAGGTAGCCCGGGCGATGGCTAACGTCGAAGCGGTCGAACTTGATCGTGCCCTTGCAGTTCAGCGGGTCGATTCGCAAGGCTCGCGTCGGCTTGTCGAGGCGGACGAAGAACTCCTCGTCGGTCCTGCCCGCGGCAATGCCGATCTCGCACAGGGGGGCCGTGTCGACAAAGCTGCCGTGATCCTCGGCGTACACTTCGAGCCGCGACACCACGGTGGAGGTGGCCCGGATGCGGATGCGGACCCAGCCGCGGGGCAGGTAGCACGACACGATGAACTGCGGATCGTCGCCGAGAGCGGTCCATCCGCCGGGCTCGCCGGACGGGACGAGTTGCCGCCAGGGGATCAGGTGGTCGCGGTTCAATCGGGCCGGGCGCACGAGGTTTTTCGCGGCGCGGAGCGGTGCGAGCAGCCGCCAGCTTGCGCTTTGCGTGAGCGCGTCGGCAAACGAGTTGGTGATCTGGAAGCGAAGTTCCTGCCGGTCGATGCAGTCCTGCTGGCTCTTGAGCACTTCGCGGAGCGATGCCGGTACGTGGCCGTGCTGCGGCTCAAGTCGGGTCAACAACTCGGCCGCGGTCGACGCCAAATGGTGCAGCATCGCGACGGTATCGTCGGCAGGTCCGAGTGTTACGGGGCATTCACCCGCGCCACCATTGCGGATACGCCCGCCTTCCGCGCGCTTGTCGATGACGAAGTAATGGCGATAAGGCACGCGGGCCGGGCCCGTCGGGCTTTCCATGAGCACCCGGGTCAGTTCCTCCTGCAATCGGCTGGAGCCTGATCGCTCGAGGACGCCCTCGGCCAGCAGCGTCGCGGCCACCCAGCGGTCGATGCCGATGCCGGGGTGGACTTCGCAATTCGCCCCGAGATTGTCGATGACCGTGCGCACGTCGTCGACCGTCGGCAGGCCGAAATCACTGTGCTCGCGCAGGAACGGGTGCGGCTCGCCGTGGCGGCGCAGGTACGCGTCGGACACCAGTCGCTCGGCTTCGTGAACGGCCGGCGCGCCGTGTGGACAACTGACGACGACTCCCCGGTCCGCCACCCGGGACAACTCGCGCAGGAACTCGGACCGGCCTGCCGCGGGAACGTGTTCCAATACTTCGAGCGCGACGACGGCATCGAATGAACCGTCGTCGAAGGGCAGGGGTCGACCGGCAACGACCTGAACGTAATCGGGGTCGCCGTCGGGAGCTTCGATCACGTCGCAGCGGACGACCTGCACCCGCGCGGGGTCGAGCAGGTCGCTGAGGATCTTCACCACGTTGCAGCCGACATCGAGGACTCGCACGGGGCCGTCGGCATCGCAGCACAACTCGTCGATGAACCCGGCCGCGCGGACGTAGCGGTCCCAGAGTTCGAACGGCACGGGGCCCGGCCCGGCCGCGGCTTCGGTGAGCAGCGGCGCGTGCGGCGTCGGAGGACGTGATGATACGGTACGCAGCGCGTGCGACATGGCCGGCCTCCGTGCCGATGCAAGAGAGCCGATAAGGTAGCGAAGATGCGGAAGAAGTGTCAATACAAACGAAGAAAGCCCACCGGTTGAAACCGGTGGGCTTTCGAGAAGTTCGTGCGATTAGTACCCGCCGAGGTCGCGGGCGACGGCCGCCTGGGATTCGGGCTTGTTGCCGACCCACAGGTGGAGGTGATCCTTATCGATGTACACCACTTGCACGCGGTCCTTCACGATCTTGCAGGGGAACGGATAGCTGCTGATCACCGTTTCCTTGTAATAAATCGTGCACTTCCAGTGGCAGTGGTGGAGCTGGGCCGGCCCGACCAGCGGGAAGAACCGCGGCGGGTCGATCTTGTCGACCAGCTTCTCCGGGACGATTTCAATGTCGTCGCGGTGTTCTTCGTAGACGTACGGTACGCCACGCGTCATTCGGGGCATCGCCCGGATGACTTCCAACTCCGTCGGCGGGTCTTCGCAGATCGGGGCCGGGAAGCCGTCGCGGAGCGGCGGCATGATCGGCGTCCGACTGTCGTTCGGATGCTGATATTTGTCTTCCATCCGTTCTGCCACCCAAGGCTGGATGGGCACAACGAGCGGGAACGGCGGGTTGGTCATGCAGCCCAGCCCGGTGCATCCGAGCATCGCCGCGATCACCGCCGGCCGAAGCCATTGACGCCAGATCGCCATTCCCGATTCCCCCTAATCGAACACAGACCGTCCCGTCGGGACAGCCGAATATGCAGGTTTCGCAGTGTGTTATCGGACTGCGGAATAGGCCGGCTTGAGGGGGATTAGCGAATCTTCCTGCCCTGACTGCGGTAACCCCGCAGTGTGTTTTTCCGGCCGGATGGCGACAACGCTATTGTGAGCAACGACTTGCGGCGGATTCTGCCGTCAGATTCCCCGGCGACGTACTACCGCCGATGCGTAAACTGTTGCCATGAGATACCGCATGTTTGTCGCGATCGATGTCGCTCCTTTCACCCGGGATCGTCTGCGTGGCCTCCAGGATCAGTTTGGGCCGCGAACGCAGGGCGTGCGCTGGGTCGATCCGGCCAATTTCCATTGCACGCTGGTCTTCCTGGGCGAGACGGTGGACCGCGACGTGGTAAAGGTCTGCCGGGCGGTGGAGCAGGTGGCCCGTGCCCGTCCACCGTTTTCCTTCACTTTGACAGGGGTCGGGGCGTTTCCGACGCCGCGCCGCCCGCGGACGCTCATCGCCCGGGTCGGCGAGGGGGCCGAGGAGTTGACGGCGCTCCACGGACAACTCGAAACCGCATTGGAGGACCTGGGCCTTTATCAAAGGGAGGAACGTGCGTTCACTCCTCACGTCACTTTGGGCCGGGTGCAGGGCGAACCGGACCCGGAATTGATCCCCGCGCTCGTGAAATTCGCGGCATGGGAGGGCGGCGAAACGAAAGTCCGGGAAATTCGAGTGATGTCGAGCGAGTTGCGGCCCGATGGACCAGAATATGCGGTTCTCGGGCGGGCTCGATTGGCCGGGAATTGACCTCCCGCCGGGCGATTCCCGGCGTACAATCTTCCAGACGCCCGCATCCCGCCCCGACTGTGGCGGTCGCCCCTCGACCGCCGTTCGCCCCGTGGAGGATTGTCGATGCCAACCGCGTTCCGCGGTCCGACGGCGGCCACGCTCGCGCCCCCGGCGGAACTTTGGAGCCGCGACGAAATGCTCCCCGCCGCCCGCTGCCGGGAGTTACACCGTCTGATGGTCCGTTGCCGTCGGCTGGAAGAGCGGTGCATCAAGATGTCGAAGTCCGGCGAGGCCTACTTCTGGGTGGGCGGCCCCGGCGAAGAAGCGTTTAACACCTGCCTCGGGATGCAGCTCCGCAGGGGCGAAGGCCCTGCCTACGACTACGTCCACCTCCACTACCGCAACCCCGGCGTGCTGCTCGGAATGGGCATGCCCGTACTCGACCACGTCCGCCAGATGGCCATGACACTCACCGACCCGCACTCGATGGGTCGCAACTTCGTCTGCCATTACTCCAAGCGAGACTGGAACGTCATTCCGGTCACCTCCGTGATCGAGGTGCAATACGTCATGGCTCCCGGCACCGCGCTCATGCAGAAGCGCTCGGGCGGCGACGGCGTGACGGCCGTGATCGGCGGCGATGCCGGCACGCACGAAGGCGATTTCGCAAGCTGCATGATCTGGTCGAGCCGGCCCGGCTTTGAGCTGCCCGTGCTCATCCTCGTCACCAACAACGGCTGGGGCATCAGCACCGCCTCGGAAACGCAGCACGCGGAAAAGAGCATCGTCGACCGCGGTAAGGCGTTCGGCATCCCGGGCGAAGTCGTCGACGGGAATGACCCGATCGCAAGTTGGCACGCGCTGAGCCGGGGCTTCCGCCACTGCCGGACGCGCCGCAAGCCGTACATGATCGAGGCCCGCGTCAGCCGGTTGCACGGGCACTCGTCGTCCTCCGGTGCGGCTCGCGTGCCGGACGAGGACGACTGCGTCGCGATGTTCGAGAAGAAACTCCTCGACCGCGAGCTGATGACGAAGGAAGAGATCGAGCGCGTGCACACCGAGGCGATCAACGAGATCGAAGAAGCCGTCCGCCAAGTGCACACCGAACCCCGGCCGACAGCCGCCGACGTCTACACCCACACCTACGCACCAAGTCCGGTCGATAGCGTGTACCCGGAAGACTACACGGGATTACCGGCGTAGTTGACAGTTAAAAGTGCAAAGTTAAAAGTTGAAGAGTGCGAGGTTCGGAGTCTGGCTCAGGGGCGTGAGGCGAATGCAGAGTGACGGCCCGCGCCCGACCAAGCCGGACATTTCGGCCCGATCATACGCCTTCGCGGTGGCGATCGTCCGCTTCTGCAGCCGGCTCGAAGCGGGAAACCAGACTCGCGGTCCCATCATTCGCCAACTGCTGCGATCAGGAACGTCCGTCGGGGCGAACGTCCAGGAAGCGCAGGCCGGGCAGAGCCGTAAAGACTTCGCCAGCAAGATGACGATCGCGCTCAAAGAGGCTCGCGAGACGGTTTACTGGTTGCGACTGCTCGGGGACTCGGGACTCGTCGAGTCGAGTGCGGTGAGTGACTTGCTCACGGAAGCGCAATCCGTCACCAACATCCTCGGCGCGATCGTCCGAACCTGTCGGCGACCTCAACCCCCGCCCGCGGTGGTTCAACCGAGCGATTCTTAACTTTGAACTTTTCACTTTGAACTTTTAACTCTATGGCTACTCTCGTTCAGGCTGTCCGCCTCGCTCTCCACTACGGGGAGGAGCATCTGGGCGTGACCGATGTGTTCGGCGAAGATGTCGGGCCGCCGCTGGGTGGGGTGTTTACCGCCACGCAGGGGCTCAAGACGGCGTGGAACTCGCCGCTCGATGAGCGCGGAATCATCGGCACGGCCATGGGCATCGCTTACGCCGGGGGCCGGCCGGTCTGCGAGATCCAGTTCTGCGACTACGGGTTCAACATCATCGACCTGATGAAGGTCGCCGGCAACCAGCGCTGGAGCGGTGCGGGCCAGTTCCCCATGCCCATCGTGCTGATGACCCCTTCGGGCAGCGGCATCCGCGGCAGTCTGTATCACTCGCACTCTTTCGAAGGTTGGGCGACGCGCCTGGCCGGCTGGAAGATCGTCATGCCGTCGACAGCGCTCGACGCCTACGGCCTGATGCTCTCGGCCATTCTCGACCCGAACCCGGTCATGGTACTGCTGCCCAAGGCGCTGCTCCGCGTCCGCGGCGAGCAGCAGATCCCCGGGGAGCCCGAGAACGAAGACGAGTTGAAGGAGATGATCGACGCACCGGTCGGTGCGGCCCGCGCGGCCTGGACCCCGAAATGGCCCGACGTGAAGCCGTACTTCGTACCGCTGGGTCAGGGCAACCGCGTCCGCGAGGGCACGCACGCCACGGTGGTCAGCTACGGCCGGATGTTGCCGCTCTGTACGCAGGCGGCCGACCAACTGGCCGCCGAGCAGGGGCTGACGTTCGACGTGATCGACCTGCGCAGCCTGTTCCCGTACGACTGGCCGCTGATCCGCGACAGCATCTTGAAGACGGGCCGGTTCCTCGTCGTGAATGAGGACACCGAGGTGACCAATTTCGGCGAGCACCTGCTGCGCAGGGTGATCGAAGAACTCTTCTACGACCTGATCGCCAAGCCGCGGGTGCTGTTCGGCAAGCACGTGCCCGGGATCGGACTGAATCAGGCGTACGAGACCAACGAGGTGCCCCAACTCGCCGACGTACTGGTGGCGATGCGCGACGCGGCCACCGAGGCGGCATGAGGAGAATGGCCCATCAATGCCCCGAGTATTCACCCCCAAACCTAAGCCGCTTCATTCCGGGCCCGGCACCAGATCTGTCGGCATTTCGGTGCTTTCAGGTCATAAACTAACAGCAAGCGGTAGCCGCGAAAAGTCGGATTAACAATGCGCTTCTGATGACTCGACCCGTTCCCGCCTGACCGTGGCTTGGCCGTGTTACGCAGTCTGTGGGGCGCTGCCCTGTGGGCCATTCCGGAGACGCGAAGTGGAATTTAAGCTTCCCCAGCTCGGCGAAGGGGTTTACGAAGCCGAGCTTGTGAAATGGCTGGTCGCGGCGGGCGACTCCGTCCGGCCGGGCCAGGGGCTCATGGAAGTGCTGACCGACAAGGCGACTATGGAGGTGCCGGCGGCATTCGCCGGCTCCGTCGTCAGTCTGCAGGCTCAGGTCGGCGACACGGTCAAGGTCGGCGATCATGTGCTCAGCTACAACCCCTCGGGCGCGGTCGCCGAGGAGATTCCCGCTCCGCCGCCGCCGGTGAAGGTCGCGGCCGAGGAGACGCTGCCGATCAAGTCACCTGTCGCTGCGGCGGCCGGCGCGCCCGCCAAGGCGACCAACGGCTCCATGCGTGTCGAGCCGGTGAAAGCGTCGCCCTCGGTCCGGCACCTGGCCCGCAAGCTGGGTATCGATCTGGCCGGGGTCCGCGGTTCCGGGCCGAGCGGCCGGGTTCTTCTCGAAGATCTGCACGTTGCCGCGCCCGCCACGAACCGGATCAAAGAGAAGCCGGCCGCGGCCGCCGCGTCGGCCCTTCACACTGGCGTCGCGGGCACGAAGTTCAAGCTCGCCGGCCTGCGCCGCAAGATCGCCGAGCAGATGGTGAAGTCGAAGAACGCCATCCCCCACTTCACTTATGTGGACGAGTGCGACATCAGCGAGCTGGTCAAGCTGCGGGCGTCGCTCCGCGAGCCGTTCGAGGCGGCCGGGGTGAAGCTCACGTACCTGCCGTTCTTCGTGAAGGCCGTCGTGCTCGCGCTGAAGGAAGTGCCGATCGCCAATGCCACGCTCGACGAGGCGGCCGGCGAGATCGTCATGCACAACGAATACAACATCGGCATCGCGACCGCGACGCCGTCTGGCCTGATCGTGCCGGTCATCCACGAGGCCGACCGCAAGGACATCGCCACGATCGCCCGCGAGATCGACCGCGTGAGTGCCGACGCCCGCGCGGGCCGGTCACGCCTCTCCGACCTCCGCGGCGGGACGTTCACTATTACGAGTATCGGCGGGATCGGCGGCCTGATCGCCACGCCGATCATCAACCACCCCGAAGTCGGCATCCTCGGCATCGGCAAGGCGGTCAAGCGGCCCGTCTTCGACGCCGCCGGTCAGATCAAGGCCGCTGACATGATTTACATCTCGCTGTCGTTCGACCACCGGGTCGTCGACGGGGCGGTCGGCGCGGTCTTCGGCAACGCCTTGATCCGCCACATCCAGAACCCGGCAAGGCTGCTGCTGCCGGAACGGATCGGGTAGTCGGGGCCGCACAATAGAGGACGGCGTCGACAGGTGACTGAGGTTTGGCGAGCTGGCGGCGAAAGGTGTTGAACTTCTTCCCGGAACTGCGTGATGACGCGCAGCGGGACGACTTCACCATTTACATGGCCTTCTTTGAACTACTTCCTCGTGTCCGCGAGGCTCATCACTCATGTGACACGGAATCCTTGCGGATGATCTATGGCTTTGCCGAGTGGTGCTTCGAACAAAAAGCCAAACAGATGTGGAATGCTGCCGGGGTAGCATTCTACGAGCATCTGTTCGACGGTCCCCGCTCGATGTGGCCTGAAATCGTCCGGTGGTTGTCACCCCGAGTGGTTGATGGGTGCATGGGTCTTTGGGAGTGTCGGCTTTCGGAACTGGATTTGTCTGAACTTCGGCGCCTCATCGCCGATTGCCGCCAACCATTGCATCAGGAAGCACGCCGAAGCTTTCGCAAAAGGTGAATTTACTCGCAACGTTCGCGTTGCGCGGCGACAGGACTTCGAATCGGACAATGTGGAATTGTGACTTACTAAACTGGGTCAGAATCCCGGGGCATCGATGGCCTCCGCCAGGATTCGGTCACGCAGTTGCGGCTTGATTGTGTTTTCCATTACGAGGTCGACTCTCCGGCCAAACGCGCCCTCGAGTGATTCTTTGACCCCGAAGTACCGGTCGAAGGTCACGTTGCCGAGTCGAATCAGAACATCGATATCACTGGCAGGTGTCAGTTCGCCGCGGACGGCCGACCCGAACAGCGCGAGTCGAAGTACGCCCAGCGCCCGAAGGCGATCGTAGGCGGGCTTCATCGGATCAAACGGGCTGTTCGGCTGCATAGTCGTATTCACGGGAATCGAGACACTCATTGATGAAATGATATCACGCCCCCGGCCGGCATGATACCCCGCACGACCGGACCGGCGTGGCCCCGGGCGTCGGAATTTCATGCTGCTTTCATTCGACCTGCGGCCGTCGATGCCGGACAATACGGTTATCCCACCGTGTCCGGAGCACGTCTCATGTTCTCGCGCCGCGCGTTTCTCGGCACATCGATGCTCGGCCTTTCGGCGGCCCATGTTCTCGGGCAGGACAAGGGTCCCGAGCCCGCCAAGCACGTCGAGGATGCCGCCTTCCAGCCGGCGACGCTCTTCCTCACCTGGCACCGCGATCCGACCACGACAATGGTGATCCAGTGGGTCGGCGCCAAGGGCGAGACGGCCGACACCAACGTCTACTATGCCGAGGCCGGAGACGAGGAATTCGACGGGGCCCTGACCTCAACCCGGCCGTACCCGCTTACCGACCTCCAGATTTTCCGCTGCGAGCTGACCGATCTCACGCCGGGGTCCGAGTACCGGTTCAAGATCGGCAAGTCGTCGCCGACCTGGAAGTTCAAGACCATGCCGGCGAAGGCGACGAACGCGATCCAGTTCGTCACCGGCGGCGATGTCGGCATCAACGCCCATGCCGTCGCCAACAACATCTCCGCGGCGAAGCAGGACCCCGCGTTCTGCTTCATCGGCGGCGACCTCGGGTACGACAACGGCCGGTCGGTCGAGGTCAGCCTGGCGTTTCTCCGCCAATACTCCCGGCACATGATCACCCGCGACGGCCGGCTGATCCCGCTCATCGCCTGTCTTGGCAATCACGAGGTGGACGGCGGCTACGGCAAGCCGCGCTCCAAGGCCCCGTTCTTCTATGCACTCTTCGACGGGCTGTTCCCCGAGGTTGGCTACAACTGCCTCGACTTCGGCGATTACCTCAGCCTGGTGATGCTCGACACCGGACACACGAGCAAGATCGCGGGCGAGCAGACCGACTGGCTGGAGCAGACGCTGCGGGCCCGCGTCGAGCGGCCGCACGTCATCGTCGCCGGCCACGTCCCGGCCTATCCGTCGTTTCGCAAGATGGACCCGACCGTGATTAACAAGACCGGTACGGGTGAGGAGCAGCGGAAACACTGGGTGCCGCTCTACGAGAAGTACCGCGTGCCGGTCGTGCTGGAACACCATGACCATACGTTCAAGCGGACCAAGGCGCTGCTCGGCGGCCACGCCCACGACAACGGCGTGGTGTATCTGGGCGACGGATCGTGGGGCCGGCTGAGGACGCCAGGCAAGCCGGAAAAGATGCCGCACATGGCCGTCGTGGGCCGGGATTATCAAGTCTCGATCCATCGCCTTCAAGGCGACGACCGGTTCCATCTCGCGCTCGATGAGAATGGCCGGATCATGGACGCGTGCCACACCGCGCAGCGAAAACGCGGCGCGGTCCTCGTCTCGGGCTGAGACGAGCGCCGCGCCGCGTCGGTTGAATCAGGTTCGGCCGCTTACTCGTTGACCGGCTTGCCGGCCGCCCGCTGCGAGAAGTCGAGGCCCGCGCCGACCGCGCTCAGCCGGCACTGGACCGACTCGGCCGACATTTCCGTCCGCTGCTGGCCGGTCTGGCACATGATGCGGACCTGGCCCTCCATCGCGATCTCGCCGGTCTGCCAGCTGATCCACAAACGGTTGCACCGCACGTCGATGCCCGGCGCACTCACGCACACTTTGCCGATGGCCTGCACGCCGCCCGAGGGCATTTGCACGTCGGCCCGGTCGCACTGCACTCGCAGCGCGAGTTCGTCGCCGCGGACGAGTTCGATCTGCGTGACGCCGCCCACCATCTCCATGCGCACCCGGTACGGCATCACCGACGGGGTCGCTGGCGTCGGCGCGACGGCCGGCTTGTTGATCGGCACAATTGGAGTCACGGGTACGGGGACGACCGGCGAGGGCGGCACCGGAACGACCTTCGGCTCCTCGATCAGGACAATCGGCACGATGACGTTCGGCTCTTCGGGGCAGGGCGTGACGTCGGCCAGTGGGCAGCGGGTCGGTTGGTCGAACGGGCACGGGGCCGGCTCTTCCATCTGGCCCGGGCACTGGACGCGCTCGGCGGTGCCGACCGGGCAGTCGCGCTTGGCCGCGGCCCCCTGCTCGCGCGGCTGATCGTGGGCACACACGACGATGCCGCCGAGTGTCAGGGCCAGCACCAGGGCACACGCACGCATTCTGAATTTCGACATGGCGGGGGTTCCTCGTTCGCATCTCCGATGTGCCGATCGCAGGCGGCACCGCAAACGGGGCAATACCCGAGCCTTCCTGACGTGACAAGCCGGATCGCCGGGCACGAATCCCGTCGGCGACCAGCCAGCACGAGCGGCCGTAAAGTGTTGTTGGAATTAGAAGTTGCGGCTACTTCGCTTTGCCTTCGGCGGCCTCGCGGACGTACTTCAGGGCTACGTCCAGCGCCTTGTCGATAAACGGGCCTTCGACTCGGGCGCGGAGTTTGTCCGGCATCGCGCCGCTCTTACCCGGCACGATGTCGCGGGCCCGCCGGCCCTCGAGCCAGGCCTTGCGCTCGTCGTCGTTCAGTGTCACTTCATAGCCCTTGGTCGGGCGGACGCCCCAATCGTCGCTTTCCTGCGCCTCGGGGAAGCGATGGATGTTCTTATTGCTCGGTCGCCAGTAGCTGGCGATAGTGAGCTTCAGGGCCGACTTGCCGTCTTCGATCGGGTGGACGTTCTGCACCGTGCCTTTGCCATAGCTCCGCTCACCGACCACCACTGCCCGGCCATGATCCTGCAACGCAGACGACACAATTTCCGACGCACTCGCGCTGTAGCGGTCGACGAGGATGGCGATTGGCTTGCCGACCATCAAGTCGTTGTCGGCGACGGCGGAGAAGTTCCGGTTCTGCGAGGGCCGGCGGTTCTTCGTGCTGACAATGGTCCCTTCGGACACGAACGTGTCGACGACTTCGACGGCGGCCGTGAGCAGCCCGCCGGGGTTGCCGCGGACGTCGATCACCAGGCCGCGAGCCCCCTCGGCTTCCAGGTCGGCCACGGCCTTGCGGAACTCGGCCGCGGTAGGCTCATCGAACTCGACGATGCGGATGTACCCGATCTTCTTTTCCTTGTCGTACATCAGATCCCATTGCTTCGGGTCTTCGGGCCGGCGCAGGTCGCCCAGGATCGTCGGCACCTCGATCACCGCGCGGTTCATGGTAATGTCGACAGGGACCGACTCGCCTTCGTGGACGACGCTGAGAGTCACCGGTGTGCCGGGTTCGCCCAGGATCAGCTCGACGGCTTCGGTCGATCGCTTGTGATCGAGCGGGACACCGTTCACCTTCACGATCATATCGCCGGGCTGGATACCGGCCTCGTACGCGGGAGTTCCGACCATGGGGCTGCTGACGAGCAGCGCGCCGGCTCGGCGGTCCATGGTCACCTGCACGCCGACGCCGCCGAACTTGCCTTTGCTTTTCCGGCCGAACGACTTGTATTCGCGCTCGTTGAAGTAGGTGCTGTGGGGATCGAGTTGCTCCAGCCCCGCCGTGACCATGTTCTCGACGAGTTGACGCCGCTGGTCGGGGTTCAGCTCGCGGACATAGGTATGGTCGACTTCGTTGAGGACCTCGGCGATGAGGCGGATCAACTCGTAGTCCTGCTCGTGCTCCCGGCTGACGGGCGCGGAGAATGACACCGTCAGGCCGAATATGACGGCTGCGGGAATTCCGATCAGCCAGGCGAGGTTCCAGCGATTCATCGGGTCGACTCCGGGTGCCCGGGCATTATACCGCGTGCGGGAGGCGGGATGCGACGGCACCCGGCCTCCGGAGTCCGCCGAACAGCCCGCACGCGCCGCACGACCGGCCGGCCTGCCGGTGGGGTTGCGACGGGCGTTCCTGGAACGCCTGGCAGGTAAACCCTGCGGGTGTGGTAAACCCTGGCGATTCTCTCTTCGGCCCGCGCAGAAAACTCTTGCCCGACCCGCAAGGTCACCTTCAACCGGATCTCTTTCCCGGCTTAACTGGATAGCGTCACGCCCACAATCGGCTCCCGCGAAGGAGAAGTCATGTACAGTGTTGTCGTTGCTGCCGTCTTGTCGACCGGGACCCCCGCCCCGGCGTTCGGCGGCCTGTTCCATCGCGGGGAATCACGAAATCAGGGTTGCGCCGGCTGCATGGGCGGCTGTGCCGGCTACTCATGCATGGGCAATTCCTGCATGGGCTGCAACGGCTGCTCGGGAAGCGGGTTCCTCGGAATCCGGAGCTTCTTTGGCAACTTGTTCAGCTTCGGCGGATGCCAGGGATGCAACGGAGGTTGTAACGGCGGTTGCATGGGATGCATGGGCTGCTACGGCTCGAGTTGCATGGGCTGCATGGGGTGCATGGGCGGGATGCCGATGAGCTGTATGGGCTGCATGGGCGGCTGTTACGGCGGCACGCTGGTCTCGAGCTACGACGTGAACCTGAGCGCGATGCCGGGCTACGGCATGGGCTCGCCCATGATGGGCTCGATGCCGATGGTCGACGGAATGGCCGGGCAGCAGTACGGCATGCAGCCGTATGCGACCCAACCTTACGGCATGCAGCCGTTCACCCCCCAGCCGTTCGGCGCGACTCCCGGCACAGTCTCGGCTCCGATGCCGGGCACCGTGCCGAATCAACTCCCGGTCGGCCCCCCGCCGACGACCAGTGACGCGATGACGCCGCCGGACCAGGCCACTGTCGTGGTCACGCTCCCGGCCGACGCTCGGATGTATGTGCAGAATCAGTTTTCCGCGCTCACCGGCGCGGTCCGCGTGTTCCGCTCGCCGCCGCTCACGGGTAAAAAGGCTCAGTACAAAATCCGCATGGAAGTGGAGCGCGGTGGCAAGGTGCTCGAAGACGTCAAGGATGTCGAGCTGGAGCCGGGCAAGACCGCCCGCGTCCACTTTGCGGAGCCGGCCGGCGGCGGCGGCACCGCCCGCATCGACGTGAATGTTCCGAGCAACTCACTGCTCACTGTCGAGGGCAAGACGTGGCCGACCGGTCAGCGGTCGATCGTCACCCCCGACCTGAAGCGCGGCGAGACTTATGTGTACACCCTGAAACTGGAACGGGATAGCAACGGGCGCAAGGAAACGCTGACCCGCGACGTGAGCTTC
>JAIBBI010000203.1 GCA_019694755.1 Gemmataceae bacterium | reverse complement strand
CTGCGGAAGGTCAACAGCCGGACCGCGACGGCCGCGACCGCCACCGACCGGATCATCACGGTCAACTTCTCGGTGCCCTACGGCGAGGCGACGTTCAACTCGTTTACCGATTCCGACGTGACGGGCTCGCTGACCTTTACCGCGCTGGCTCAATCGTTGGGGATCAGCTTTGCCGGCATTCGCTTTAATCAGGCGAGCCCGACGATCGGCGGCCGGGGCGAGACCTTGTACCCGCTGAACGGCCAGGCCATGCGAACGAGCACCACGCCAGAAATCAGCGTGACGCTGGACAGCTCACCGTAAAGGAAGCCATGCAGAACCCCTTTATCATTCCTGACGGATTCACCCTCGAGGGCCACACGGACCTGGTGCCCGGCGCGTTGCGGGAAACCCGGTTCAAGTACCGACTGGCCAAGCCGACGGCAGTCGCGATCGTGGCGGGCGCCTTCGGCGAAGCCAAGGCCGCGGCCAAGGCCAAATGCGTGGCCGATCACACTTCGAACTGGCGGGTTGTCAACGACGACGGCACCGAGGAGCAGGTCGCGGTGACCGCCGAAATGCTCATGAACGCACCGGCGGCCATTCAGGACACGGCCTTCGGGTACGTGACGGCCAACATCGGCCCGGACGTGCGGCGCGAAGTGGGAAAGTAGCCCGCGGGGTGCGGCTCCTGATGCTGCACCCCGAAGTGGCTCTGCGATCCTGCGACGATTGCTGCAAGTTCATGTACGAGGACGATGGCCGGCCCATGAGGCGACCGAAGATCGGCGGACCGCGTGTCCCCCGGCTGCCAAACGTCCCGCCGGCGTGTCGCGTGTGCCCGAAGATCCCGCCTGGTGTGCAGGCGACGCCGGGTGCCGCGACCGTGATCGACGATCGGACGCTGGAGGCATGGGAGTTCTACCGCCGCTGCGTCGCCTTGGGGAACAAGTTCCCGGATGACGAAGCGGTCGAGCTGCTGGCGGTGCAGTTGGCGGACGTCGAAAGGGAGGTCGCGGAGATCCGCGAGGAACGACGGATGGCGAGGATGGTGGCAGCGTTGGCCACGGTCGGGCAGGTTCGAGGGCAGCGATGAGCAATCGGCTCGAACTGGCGATGAAGCTGACGGTCGATGCTTCCAGCATCAAGGCCGCCAAGTCGGAGACGGATCGTCTCGCCGATTCCACGCGCAAGCTCGGGCAGGCGGTCAAGACGACGGCAGCCGAAATGAAGTCAGGTGCTGGTGCGGCGACAGGCGGCCAGATCGCGTCGCGTGATGACCGGGACGCCCGTCGGGCCGTCATCAAGCAGCTCACATCCGGCGAAGCGGGGCCGAGCGGCCGAGCGGTTGTGACCACTTCTGGCGGGGGAGGCCTGCCCGGGCCGTTGAAGACTCTGCTCGGGCTGGAGGCAGCGAATCAGGCAGCGCGAGCGTTTGGCCGGTCGTTTCTGGAGCGGTCGCGAGATCCCGATCGGTTCACGGCATCAGGTCTGGCCACGGACACGCTTCGCGGGCTGCCGATTATCGGCGGTGTCGTCGGGGGTGCCGCGGACCTGGTGGGCGGCGGGCTCGGGATGGAGGACGTCCGGGGCCGACAGCGGACCGCGCTGGGGATCGAGGCCGTCAATCGAGGCGGCGGTCTCAGTGATCAACTCCGGCAGATTCGCATCGGCGGTGCCGCGGCGTTGGACGCCCGGCGGGCTTCCGCCATCGGCGCGACGGCCGACTACAACGCGGCCCGGGCATTCTCGACGGAGCTGCGTCGCCGGCCGAACCTGAACGAGTTCATCACCGAGGATCGGCTCGGCGTCAGCAACGAAGCACAGGGCCAGTTGCGGCTCGCGTCGTTGCAATCGCAGGAGAGGGCCAACGCATCGGCGAACGCGCTGGGCACGGAAGAGGACATTCTGCGGAAGCGGCAAAAGGAACAGGCCGAGGCGCAGGCTCAGGTCGAGGCGGCTCGTCAACGCCAGGCGAAGGCGGAATCGGAAGCCGACGCGGCGTCCCAGGCCCAGCGGAACAAAGGAATCGGATACGGCCCGGTTCAGTTCCAGAAGAATCAGCGAATCGACTCGACGGTCGAGGAGCGGCAGATCGCGGCGGCGCAGGCCCGCAAGTCGACCGAAGAGGCGTTGGCAAACGCCAAGGAGAAGCAGCTCGCAGTCGAACGGCAGATGGAAACCGTCGGCAACGCCCGGCTCAAGTCGGCTCAGGATTCCATCGCGGCGGCGAAAGACCTGATTGCGATCAAGCAGAACGAACTCTTGCTGCTGAAGGAACAGGAGCAGGCCCAGAAAGCGCAAGCGCGGTTCTTCGGGACGGCCAGCGAGGGGGACAAGAACCGGGCTCTGCGGATCTCCGAGAAGTTTGCCCAGGGCGGAATCGATGCCCTGACCGGCAAGGAAGCCGAGTTTCTCAGTCGGGTCAGTCCACAGGTCGCCGACCGCATCACCCGAGCGCAGGAGGCGAAGGGAGCGGCCGATGCGAAGAACGCCAAGCTGAACGAGAACCTCGGGATCTCCGGGCTCGACACGGTCAAGGAGCAGATCCGCACGCAGTCAGCCGAGTTGATCGAGGCGAACCGCCAGGTCAATGAGGAGAGCGCCAAGGCCATCAAGGAAGTGATGGAGAAGGGGCTCAAGGAATTCACCGAGCAGCTGACGAAGTCCATCAAGACGGCGTTTGACACCGTGATGCAGAACGCCGACAAGCAGGTCAAAGACGGGAAGTTTCTCGGCAGTCAGGGAGCGTGATGCAGGTCCGGTACGGCGGCTACAGTTGTGTCCAAAATGGCGTCAAATGGACGACCGCCATTCAGACGGAGCTTGCGCAGAACGTGCCGTTCAACCGCCGAATCACGGTGAACCTCGAAGGCAAACTGGAAGGTACTTCGCAGGCCGACCTGGCGGCCAAATCGGCCGCGTTGCAGGCGGCTTTCCTCACGCCCTATCTGGATCTGGTCCTGTTGGCGGACAACGGGGCAATTCTGGAGTCGCTTCGATCAGGCGGGTCGACGACGGGCGTCGTTTGCATCGCGGGCCCGGACTTCTATTCGGCCGACGGAGCCGAGTTCGCGACTTATCGCAGCTATCGGGCGACGTTCCAGGCGGAGTACCCGCTCCAAGCCGGGCAGGCGTTGATCGTGGCCTGGACTCAATCGCTGACGCTCGGCGGTGGCAACCCGCTGATCGTGGATCAGCTCGCCATCAACGGGCCGGGAGTGTCGGTTACGGCGTCGCCCCAGACACCATACACCGCAACGCAGACGGGCCAGGCCGTCGGTCTGTACGGCTATCCCAACTACCCGCCGCCACTATTCGGGTCGCCACGATCAATCGAGCGCATTCCCACAAGCCCGACGCGGAACGGTCGGGGTCTGGTCAACTATCCGATTGCGTGGAACTACCAATTTGCAGCGTGGACACCGCTGGTCGGCACGCCGGGGGTGCCGCCGTGATGTTACTTGCTCCACTTGGGGAACAACAGCGGGCGATTGCGGATAAAGCTCCGTTCGGTATCGCTCAGCGATCCGATTCCACTCGCATTGACTTTGTCAATCAGCCGACTGATTCGATTGATGTCAGACGTAAACAACTCGAAGAACTCGACTTTCAGGCGAGTCAGAGTTTCGCCCTTGGCGTCCTGGCTCTTCGCCAGCTTCTCCACGCCCATTTTGTCGGCCGAGGCCGACACCGACGCGACGATGTCATGGCCGGGGAACTGCTCCGCGTTCGACACAAGGAACCAAGTGCGTTTTCGCACCTTCATGTTCTCGGCCGCGTCCTTGCCGTGATCCGCGACCAATTTGCGGTAGGCGTCAATCGCCCGGCGATCGGTATCGCTCATCAAGTCGTACTTGCGCTTGGCCTCGTCCGGTGCCTTGTCCTGAGCATACCCCGGGCAGTTGAAGCAATGCCCCGCCGCCAACGCGAAGACGGCGATCAAGAACGCGCGACGCATCGAACTGGCTCCGCAGCTGGAAGGGCGACTGCGGGCACATTCTCTGGACGTGAACCCGCAGCGGCAAGCGAGAGGAACTGAGTCATGGCCACACGATACTACACCGGTGCCGCGAAGGAAGTCGCCCAGGTCAACACCATTACGCCGGCCAACGTGAACATCGGCAATACGTTCACCCTGGCGTGTAACGGTAAAACGCTGACGTTCACGGCCGATGCCGCGACTGTCGCCAACGTGACGGCTGGGCTCGTGGCCCTCGTGGCGGCCAGCGAGGAGCCGGAATGGCAGGAAGTGACGGCGACCGACAACACGACGACACTCACCCTGACGGCCCGAACGCCGGGGAAGCCGTTCACCCAGACGAGCAGCGCGAGCGGTGGCACGGCGACGCTCACGACATCGACTACGACCAGTAGCAGCGGACCCGAGCAGATCGACGCGGCAGCTAATTGGTCCGGCGCAACTCTCCCAGTCAATGGTGACACGGTTGTCATCGAGGGGGCCTTCAATCTGCGTTACGGCACGCTCGCCAGTGTCACTGCGGCCCGCCTAATCGTCCGTGACTTCACGGGCACGATTGGCTTGCCGCCGATCAACGCCGACGGCGGATATCCGGAGTACCGGTCGCAATACCTGTTGATGTCCGCGACCGCCCTCGACGTCATGGAGAACGTGTCGAGCGGCATGATGCGGTTTAATGTCGGCTCGGCTCAATGCACAGCCACCATCTACAGCACGGGCGGCGCGACTGTGCCGACACTCAACGCGCTGACGTTTGTCGGAACGCACGCCAGCAACGTCCTCAATGTCCTGTCAGGGTCAGTGGGTGTGGCCACGGAGGCCGGCGAGGCCGCAACTCTTGCCATGTTCAAGACAGGATCCGGCGGGTTCGCGGGGCAGTTGGAATTGACGCTCGGACTCGGATGCACGCTGACCAACGGCATCGTGTCGGGCGGCGCGGTGAAGTGCTATGCGGACATGAGCGGCTACCTGTACGTCAACTCGGGCACGGTGACGTTGATCGACGATCCGGACATTGCGGCCGTGGTCTACGTCTACACGGACGGGACGCTGGTCATTAATGGCACGCCGACGTTCGGCGGTGCCATCGAAGTGTTCGGCGGACGGGTCGATTGCGCCCAGGACGTGCGGAACTTCGTCTGCGACGGCAACGTGACGCTGCACCGCGGGTCAACGTGGGACGACCGGCACGGCCGCGGCGGTTACAACGGCGACGTGCTGTTGAGCGGTTGCGACTGGGCCGACGTGACGGCGAGGTTTGGACCAACTCGCACTTACACGGTCGCGTAATCCATGCCAAATCTCCGCTGCGAAATCAGCTTCCCCGGTGCCGCTTCGATCCAATCGGCGACGTACACGCTTCAGCACGGCATCAGCCCGGGGCTCATCACGATTGTCTGCAATCCGGGTCTCGGCGGACTGGCGACGACCGGGCCGGTGACTTTCGGCGACGGTCAGCGTTCGATCACGATTCCCAATTGCCGGGTCGAGGCCGGAGAGTTTCGTGGCGATACCAGCGGCCAGACGATCACGGTCCGGATGTTCGACCGGCGATGGATGTGGAGGTTTGGCGAGATTCGGGGGCACTGGAACGTGCCGGTCCCCCGAATTGCAGACGTGCCAAAGATCACCGAGGACGGCACTCAGGCGGGGAATCAGTCGACGATAGCCAACGACGAAGACCTGCCGCCCATCCAGGAGGGGACGAAGAAGAACGCCCGTCGGCTGTGCGAGCTGTGTCTCGAAGCGATGGGTGAGAGGCGGTTCAACGTCAAGAACATCCCGGACAACGACTATCCCGAGGTCAACTGGGATTCGGCGAACCCCGCTCAAGAGTTACAGGCCCTGGCGGAGCGGTACGGATGCCGAGTCATCTACAACCCGCTGACCGACAGCGTCACGCTCGCGGTCCTTGGCCTCGGCATCCCGATTCCCGATGCGCCGCCCGGGCTGTTGGCGAGCGACGGTGTCTCGATCGATCCTCCGGAGCCGCCCGGCCGGATTGTCGTGTATGGTGCTCCGATCCGCTACCAGTTGCGGTTCACTCTGGAGGCGGTTGGCCTCGACTTTGACGGCAGAG
>JAIBBI010000202.1 GCA_019694755.1 Gemmataceae bacterium | reverse complement strand
TGTTGGCGTGGATCGCCCGAGCGACCAGTTCCTTGCCGACGCCGCTCTCGCCGCGGATCAGGATCGTGGCATTGGTGGCGGCGGCCCGGCCGATGCGCCCGAGGATGTCCGCGATCGGCTTGCTCTCGCCGACCAGTTCGGTCTCGACCTTGATCTGCTCGCGGAGCATGCGGTTCTCAGCCGCGATCCGCTCCCGCTTGTGGACGCCGGCGACGGCTACTGCAAACTGGTTGGCCACCGCGACTGTAAACTCGAGGTCGCCGCCGTCGAGGACCCGCCGGCCCTCGCTGCCGTACAGATGAATGAGCCCGTAGACTCGGCCCTCGACGCGGACCGGTGCGCAGATCACGCTGGTGGCGTGCAACTCCTGAAGGCTGTCGCGATCCTTAAGCTGGGCGTTGGTCGTGACGTCCTCGGCCAGGATCGCCTGGCGGGTCGCCAACACCTCGCTGCTCACAAAGGTCGAGACCTTGTGATATGTATTCTGGTTCGGGTTGCGGGTCTTGTACGCCAGCAGGTCGAGTTCGCGCTCGTCGCGGACCGTGAGCACCGCCCCGACGTCGGCCGGCACCGCTTCCAGCAGGCCGGTCAATACGACACCCGCGAGATCATCGACGGTGTCGACCTCGCCCATGCGCAGCGCAAGCTGGTAAAGCCGGGCGAGATCGACCTCGACCCGCTCCCGCGGATATTCCTTGTTCTCGTGTGTGCTCTGCGGGTCGTTGACGAGCGCGTGATACCGCGTGCCCGACATCCGCTTGCGAATGGCGACCGACTGCTCGGCCACCAGCGGCGTCACCGGCGCTTGCGGCGCGCCGGGGATCTTCTCGACGAACAGCAGGCGGGTCTTGCCGACCCGAAGTTCGTCGTGCGGGGCCAGGATCGTGTCGCGGGTCAGCACCTGACCGTTGAGCCGGGTACCGTTCAGGCTGGAGAGGTCGCGGGCGTGCCAGAGCCCGTCGGCGGCGTACACCTCGGCGTGTTCCCGGCTGCACAGCTCGTCCTTGAGCACGATCTGATTGGTAGGTGCCCGGCCGAGGACGTAACGCTCTTTCGGGTCGAGCGGATACACGTCGCCGTACCCGCCGTCTTCGCGGTGGATCACCAGGTAGGGATTGCCGGCCGGCATGCGGATGGGAGGCCCCCGGGGGTTGTTAGTATCCTCTCTGTCAAATGTAGCATATTCGCTACGTTTTCACCATATCCGGGCCGGCCGCGCGGGTTGTGCGGACGATGACCGCGAAGGCCGACCGCACGTTCGGCACGGCCAGACCACCCGGTGCGCCCGGCCCGCCCGGCAGCCCCGCACCAGACCGCATATCTTCCGCGCCATTTCCGACCTTCCCCGCAAAGTGCTGTCCCGGACAGATTCGCCAATCGGGTAACTTAACGCAAACAGCCCGGTTTGACAGCAGAAGACCAGGGAAGAGCCACCATGTTCCGCACCCGCCGAGCCGCGTTTACCCTCATCGAATTGCTTGTCGTGATGGCCATCATCAGTGTGCTGATGGGCCTGTTGCTCCCCGCGGTCCAGAAGGTCCGGGAGTCGGCCAACCGGACGAGCTGCCAGAACAACCTCCGCCAGCTCGGCATCGCGCTCCTGTCGTTCCACGACGCCGCCCGCCGGCTGCCCCCGGGCCTGGGCGCGACGGGCGACACCAAGGTTGTCACTGTCTCGAACTTCAAGGCGGCCACCAACCCGGCCAACCAGCGGGTCCGGAGCTGGATGTCGCACATCCTGCCGTTCGTGGAGCAGCAAAACGTTTACGACGCCTTGGCCCTGAATCCTGCGGACCCGACGAATTCTTCGTCGTTCAACATCACCACCAATGATGCGGCCGGGAAGGCCATTATCAACACCTACCTCTGCCCGTCGGACCCCCGTGGTGCGACGGCCACGCCGCTGATCGGCGGGGCGGCCAGGACCGGCTTCACGCACTACGCCGGCGTCGGCGGCGTCGATTCCTCGTGGGGCGGCCGCTGGCCGGCCAGCGACGGACTCCTGTTCTGGCGGTCCCGCGTGGCGATGCGCGACGTGAAAGACGGCACGAGCAACACGGTCATGGTCGGAGAACGGCCGCCGTCAAAGAACCTCGAGTTCGGCTACTGGCACTCGCTCGACACCATCAACTGGAGCAAGGGCGGCCCGGACTGGGAATTCGACACGGTCCAGTACATGAGCAACAGCGACATTGCCCCGTTCGGCATCAACAACGGCTCGCCGTGTGCCTTCCCCGCCACGTTTGGCCCGGGCCGGATCGACAACAACTGCGACTTCAACCACTTCTGGAGCAACCACCCGTTCGGCTCGGGCTTCGTCTTCGCCGACGGATCGGTCCGGTTCCTGATGTACGGCAACTCCGGGGTGATGAACGCCCTGGCCACCCGCAACGGCGGCGAAACCACCACCAACACCGACTTCTAACCCCCTCACGGTGCTCCCATGAACTTCGAAGAACTCCTCAGCGACGCCCGCGACGAGCAGGCGATCCGCGACGAAGCGGCCGCCAAGACCGAGGTCCGGCCCGAAGAAGGCTACCGGGCTACCACCCTGTTCGATTCCTTCCCCGGCCTGATGCCGTTTGCGTGATCCGCGGAGGTGCATCGTGTACGACCCTGAACGCAAGTCGCGTCCTCTTCTCATCGGCCTGATGGCGGCCGCCGTACTCCCGCTCGGCGGGCTCACCTGGCTGATCTTCGGCCCGGGTTACGGCGACCTAGGCGGCCGGGTCACCTGCGGCGGTAAGCCTGTCACCGTCGGCGCGGTCGTTGTCCTCGCCGCCGATGGCACTGTCCGAAGCGCTCCCCTCAGCGCGGATGGCAGCTATCGGCTCACCGGCGTACCGCGTGGCCCGGCCCGCCTGGGCGTCGTCAGCCGCGACCCCGCGAAGGCCCAACTTCGACACACCCAGATGCTTCGCCCCAGCGACCGCCTCACCGGCGACGACCGGTTCAACGTCCCGGCCCCCTCCGGCCAATGGATCCCCGTCCCCGAGAAGTTCTCCGACCCCAAATCCTCGGGCCTCGAAACCGTGGTGAAACGGTCCGCGGCGTACGATATCGAATTGAGGTAAGAAGAGGTCAGATGTTAGGGGTCAGAGGTCAGAAGATTGACCACGGGTGCCGATCTTGGTTTGGCGGAAAGCGGAATGCGGATAGCAGAAAGCGGCTAGTAAGGGATTAATCCCAGCGCGTCCATCCAGTTGTAGATCCAGGGGTGGCGCCAAGGGTTGAGGGCGGGGTAGCTGGCCGAGAAGACGGACACGGCCAGGCAGGTGAGCGCGAGTGCCCGGCCCGGGGCGGAGTTGCCGAGCCGGTCGGCTGAGCGAAGTACCGCTAGCAGCCAGAGGGGCGCGAGCCAGAAGAACCACCGCGCCCCGGATGTCCAACCGCCGTAGTTGGCGGTCGAGGTCACGAACGCAAAGAACACGATCACCGCGACCGTACAGCCGAGCGTGAGTAACAGCACGCGGTCGTAGGCGGTGCCGCGGGTCCGCAACGCGCCGACGAGCGGCGGCAGCGCGAGCAGCCAGATCGGCGTCAGGCTGAACACGCCGTGATGCCCGGCCAGAAGGTGCGCCGCATAGACGCTTCGCGGCTCGAAGTCCTTTGCCCAGTCGATGCCGCGTTTCACCTGCCCGGGTTTCTTCAGCCAGTGCGACCCCGGGTACTCGTACCACGGGCCGTCCGCCCCGCCGAGCTTGGCGTAGACCGGCTGAAACTCGCCGATCGCCGCGTAGTTGAGGCCGAGTTGCAGGCCGATCGGCAGCAGGAACGCAGGCAGATATGCCAGCAGCGTGCCCGGCACGCAGCGAAACAGCAGCCCCAGCCCCAAGCCGGCCGCCAGCGAGAGCGCGGGCAACTCCAACGCGACTGCCAGCCCCGCACAGACCCCCGTAAACAGGTACCGCGAGGTCGTCTCCCGGTCGGCGAAGAGCCAGGGCTGCACCGCCAGGAACGCCGCGGCGGCCGCCGGGACGTGGTTGTTCAGCGAGGTGGAGAATGTCGTCAGGAATGTTCCGAAACAGGCGCATGCGAAGGTGAACAGCCGGCCCCAGTCAGTTTGGCCGTACCGCTCCAGCACCGGTACCAACCCGACGAGTATGGCCCCCAGCGCGAGCATGCTGTGCGACCAGACGATGAGCCGGACCACCAGCCAGCGGTCGCGCTCGAGCGTGATCCCGAGTTTGTGCAGCACCCAGTACTGACCCGCGACCACCGCTGTGAGCAGGGGCGGCTTGCTCGAGTAGAACTGCTGCGTCTTCGGGTCGAGCACTTTGTCCACGGTCTCGTAGCCGGGGTCAAAGATCCGGCCGAAGTCGCGGTAGGTGCCGTCCGGTTCCGTGACCCGGCGGCCGACGACCCACGTGTGGTCTTCGACGAGCGCGCGGACTGTCGCCCAGCGCGATTTGTCATTGGAGCTGAAGGTGGGCATGGGATGCGGTCGGCCAATCGGCCACAATCGGGTCGGCCCCGCGGGCTCCAACTCGGCCATCATCCGCACGCATTCCGCGCTCGCCGCCACTTGAGCCAACGGCGTGTCCCCCGCCAGCGTGGTCACGGCGGCTGCGACATAGACGCGGTCGGGACGGTGGATCGACGGCTCGAAGGCCCGCTCGGCCGACGCGATCCGTGCCGACACTGCCGCCAGCGTGACGACCGTGAGCAACCGGTAGATCGACCGGCGGAGCGCGGGGTCCATCACGCCTCCTCCGCAATGCTCACGTCGTCGTCGGCCCGGGCCCGCTGGGCCGCAATCAACTCCGCGAGGAACCCCATCGACAGCAGTTGCGTACCGAACAGCAGGCTTGCAATGGCGTAGCCGAGCAGCGCGCGGGTATGCACCGGCTCGAACCGGTCGGGGGCCGAGAGGCGGACGAGCCACGTACCGGCGAGATACGCCAGCGAGGCCGCCCCGAAGAGGAACGCGACGAGGCCCAGGCTGCCGAGCAAGTGCAGCGGTCGTCGGCCGTACCCGGTGAGGAACTTCACCGTTAGCAAGTCGAGGAAGCCGTGCACGAATCGGCCCGCGCCGAACTTCGAGTGGCCGAGCGTCCGCGGCCGATGGCGGACCGGCTTCTCGCTCACGCGGAACCCGCGGGCGGCCGCCAGCACGGGGATGAACCGGTGCAGTTCGCCGTAGAGCCGCAACTCGCGGACGACCTCGGCCCGCATCGCCTTCAGCCCGCAGTTGTGGTCGTGCAGTCGGACCCCCGTCATCCAGCCGACGACGGCATTGAAGACGCGGCTGGGGATGGTCTTGTGCCAGGGGTCCCGGCGGTCCTGCTTCCAGCCGTTGACCAGGTCGTCGCCAGACTCGATCTGTGCGAGCAGGCCGGGGATCTCGGCCGGATCGTCCTGAAGGTCGCCATCGATCATGACGATGCGGTTGCCGCGGGCAATGCGGAACCCGGCCGCGAGCGCGGCCGACTTGCCGAAGTTGCGCCGCAAGCGGAGTCCGCGAATGCGTGGTTCAGATTGCTGAAGCCGGCGGACCTCGGCCCACGAGCCATCGGTCGAGCCGTCGTCGACAAAGATGAATTCGCACTCGTCGCCCAGCGACTGGCCGGCGGCCGCGAGCTCCCCGGCGAGCCCGGCCAGGCACTCGCGTTCGTTCAGCACCGGAACGACCACCGAGATCATCGCCTTCCCCGTGTGACCAGTTCCCAAGGGTACAAGAAGAGCGCGAGCGCGATCTCCGCGACGACCTGCACGGCGCGAAACAGCAGAGCGGCCGCGGCAGCGGCCCCGGCATCGATCATGCTAGTGACGGGTAGCAACACCAGCATTTTTTGCAGCACGGCCTCGCGCACGCCCAACCCGCCCGGAACCGGCAGTGCGAGAAAGCCCGAAACGTGGGCAAATGCATAGACACCCACGATCGCGCCGATCGTGTGCGGCGAGAAGCCGGGCGGGTCGGCCAGGACGCCGGCGAGCAGTTGCGCGAGCGCGAGGCCGAGGAAGAACCAGCCGGCCGCCGCCCAGAGCAAACCCTCGAGCAACTGTCGGAACGTGAGCCGGGGCGGCGGCGCGTGCCCGGCCGGGAGGAA
>JAIBBI010000201.1 GCA_019694755.1 Gemmataceae bacterium | reverse complement strand
GTCCTACGTGACCTGCCCTTCTCGGCCCGCCTGACGCTGGCCTGCTTCCTGCTGGCCGTGGGGCTGGGGTACACGTCGGCCATGGTGCAATTGCATCTTCAGCATGCCGGGCCGGGGAGCGTCCTGCCCACTCCGGAGGACGTGGTACGCCATTTTCACGGTTCGGCCGAGAAGACCAGCCCGCTGGAACAACTCATCACCGCCGACGAGGCCCGGCCGTTTACGGGCACCGGCAGCATGGCCGCGGCGTTCACCCGCCGATCCGACGGATGGACCAAGGCGATCAAGGATCGGCCCGAGACCGACGTGCGCGCCGAGCGCGAGGGCGAGCGACTGGCCGTGCTCGATTGGATCCGGGCGGGCGTGCCCGAAGAGGCTTACACCGCGGACAAGTTTCCGCTCCCCGCCGGCGCCAAGGCGATCACGCCCGAGTACCGCGACGGCGACTCGGTCAAGATCCGAACGCTGTTCACCGACCGCTGCGTCCGCTGCCACGCGAAGGAAGGCGACGACGAGAAGGCGACCAAGTACCCGCTGGAAACAATGGAGCAGATCCGAAAATACGCCACACCGGATGTGGGCGGGGGCCGCGTGTCGATTGAGAAACTGACGCAGAGCACGCACGCCCATCTGCTCAGCTTTGCGGTGCTGTTTACGCTGACCGGCGTGCTCTTCGCGCTGACGAACTATCCGGGGATCTTCCGGGTCACTCTCGCGCCGCTGGTGCTCGTGGCCCAGGTGGCCGACATCGCCTGCTGGTGGTTGGCCCGAATCGACGGCCCCACCGGCGAGCAATTCGCCCGGGCAATCCCGCTGACCGGGGCGGTGGTCGGCGGCGGGCTCGCGCTGCAGATCGTGCTCACGCTGTTTCACCTGTTCGGTGCGTTGGGCAAGTTGCTGCTGGTCGTGTTGTTCGCGGCGGCCGGTTTCGCCGGCCTGGTGGCGAAGGAGAAAGTGGTCGAGCCGTATCTGAAGGCGAAGGCCGAAGCGGTCAGGAAGTGAGAATAGACATCGGGAGCGGCCGAACTGGAAACCCTTGCGGGTCCCCGGGTCGGGCAGGCGTTGCTCGCGCAACGCCCGGGGATGGACAGGCACTTCGCCGTGTTCAATCCCTTCGGTAGCGTGGCGGCCCTAGGCTCGCGCCCTTAGGCCCATCGCTTTGCGTCGCCGACTTTCGACCGGGTTTGCCCTTTCGAGGAGAAAGGCGTGTGACCCGGGCTGGTCCGGTACGACCGCTCCCCGTCGGCGCTACCAAGACTAGCGCCGCCGTCATGTCTGCGGAAAGAGTAGGTCACGGATTCGGGCGAGGCAATTCCCCGGGATCAGTTGATCGCCAGGATCTTGAACTTCATGGTGCCTTTGGGCGCCTGGATCTCGGCCGTCTCGCCGACCTTCTTGCCCAGCAGCCCCTGCCCGATCGGACTGGTCGTGAGGATCTTGTTGTTGAAAGGGTCGTCTTCGCCCGGGCCGACCAGTTCGTACTCCTCCTCGTCGTCGTGCGTGAGGTCCTTGACCTTCACCTTCGCGCCGAAGGCGACAGTGTCGGTCGGCATCGCGCTGCGCTCGACAATCGAGGCGAGGCTGAGCCGGCTCTTCAGCTCGTTGATTTTCGCCTGGAGAATGCCCTGATCTTCGCGGGCGGCATGGTACTCGGCGTTTTCGCTGAGGTCGCCCATCTCGCGCGCGGTGGCCACGCGGGTGGTGACCGCGATCATCTGCACGCCCTGCATGTGATCGAGCTCGGCCTTGAGCTTGTCGTACCCTTCCCGGGTCATTGGAATCCGATCGATCGACATGATGTCGCCTCCCACCCGCTGTAAACGCCACACGCCAACCGAACCCGGGACGCCCTCCCCGATGTTCCGTTGGCCGTGTCAGGTGATTTTACCAACTCGAGCAAGCTTTGACCCCAAAAAACCGCCCCGGATTCCCGGTCCCCGACCCATCATTAAACCAATTGGTTGACAATCTTCCCACGGCGGGCATATTAAACCTCATGGTTAAAGAAAACTCCACGACGCTCGACCGGGTGTTTCACGCGCTGGCGCACCCGGCCCGGCGGGCGATGCTCGGCCGGCTTGCCGGCGGCGAACTGAACCTGACGGAGCTGGCCCGGCCGCTGCGCATGTCGTTCCCCGCGGCCTCCAAGCACGTCCGCGTGCTCGAGCGGGCCCGGCTCGTGCGCCGGCGGGTCGTCGGCCGGTCGCACCACTGCCGGCTCGAGGGCAAGCCGCTCGGCGACGCCAACGCCTGGCTCGAAAACTACCGCAAGCACTGGGAGGCGAGCTTCGACCGGCTCGACGCCCTGCTCGACGAAATGAAGAGGAACCCACCCACCCCGGAATGAAGGAAACGCCATCATGGGCCAGTCCGGCAAACTGCAGATCGTCACGCGTGGCGACTGCGAACTCGTCATCACCCGGCAATTCGACGCGCCGCGATCCCTCGTGTGGGACGCGATGTCGAAGCCGGAATTCCTGAAGCGATGGATGTTTTCGCCGCCCGGCTGGACCATGGCCGTCTGCCGCGACGACGGCAAGGTCGGCGGCACGTTCCGCTGGGAGTGGCACAGCGAGCGCGGCGTCGAGATGGCCATGCACGGCGTCATCCGCGAGTACGAGCCGCCGGCCCGCTGCGTCCGCACCGAGACGTTCGAATTCGGGTGCAACTCGCAGGCGGGCGAGCAACTCGCCACGATGGAGCTTTCGGAGAAGGACGGAAAGACCTTCATGACCTTGACCGTCGTGTATCCTTCCCAACAAGCCCGCGACGGCACAATCGCCTCGGGGATGGAACAGGGCATGGCGGCCGGCTACGACAAACTCGACGCCCTGCTCCGCGACGGCTGAACCGGCACCCTCATGGCAAAACAGAAGTCATCGGCATCGGCGGCCCGGCATGACCCGGCCGTCGACGAGTATCTCCGGCTTCTCGATCACCAGCGCAAGGCGGAGATCGAAGCAGTCCGCGAAGCCATCCTCGCGGCCGACCCGGCCGTTGCCGAGGGAATCAAGTGGAACGCGCCAAGCTTTCGCTCGGCCGACTACTTCGCCACGGTCAACCTGCGGGCCCGCGGCGGCGAGGAGCGCGTGTGGGTCATCCTCCACTCCGGCGCGAAGGGAAAGAAGACGATGCAGGACTCCGTCGCCGACCCGGCCGGGCTCGTCGAGTGGCTCGCGCCCGGCCGCGGACTGGTCACGTTCGCCGACCCGGCCGACTTCCGCAGGAAGAAGTCGGCCTTCCAGAGCCTGATCCGCGCCTGGATCGCCCTTCTGTAATGTGACCTTGTGCCCGGAGCCATCCCATGGCGGCGAAGAAACCGAAAGCCACGAAGGGCCACGTACCCGACGCCGAGGAGGTGGTCGCGTCGCTCCGCAAGCTGGCCACGAAGAAGACGCTCGACGGATTTGCCCGCTACGCGATCCCGTCGAAAAACGCGTTCGGCGTAGCGATGGGTGACATCCAGAATCTGGCCAAGAAGATCGGCCGGGATCACGACCTCGCGCTGGCGCTGTGGCAGACGGGCTGGTATGAGGCTCGGCTGATCACGGCGTACGTCGACGAGCCGGCCAAGGTCACCTCGGCTCAGATGGACCGCTGGTGCCGGGACTTCGACAACTGGGGCATCTGCGACACGCTCTGTTTTGCGCTGTTCGACCGCACGCCGTTCGCGTGCGAGAAGATCGTGAAGTGGTCCGGGAGCAAGGAAGAGTTCGTGAAGCGGGCGGCCTTCGCATTGCTTGCGAGCATCGGAGTCCACAACAAGAAGTTGCCGGACTCGGACTTCATCGCGTTCCTGCCGTTGATCGAGAAAGGCGCCTACGACGAGCGCAATTTCGTGAAGAAGGGCGTGAGCTGGGCCCTGCGGGTCGTCGGCCGGCGGTCGCTCGGGCTGCACGGCCCTTGCCTGGAACTCGCCGGCCGCCTTGCTGAACAGGATCACCGCGGCGCACGCTGGGTCGGCAAAGACGCCCACCGCGAGCTGTCCCAACCCAGGATCATCGAGAAGCTGAGTGCCAAGGCCGCCAAAACACGCTGACAGGTAACGCGGGCGGATTTTGGTAGGGCGGGCCGAGTCTTCGAGGCCCGCCCTACCTCTCGCGCTATTGGCGAAGACCAACCACGAAGGCGCGAAGTCATGAAGGAAAACACGAAGAAGTAAATCCGATGTACTCTTCTTCCCTCGATCTTCGTGCCTTCGCGTCTTCGTGGTGAAAGAGAACCAAATCCCTCTGACCTCTGACCTCCGACTTCCGCTCACGGAGTCCAGTCGGTGTCGGGTGGGAGGCTACCGCAGAATGCCGCGAGGAGCGTGGCGGCGTTTTCGAGGTCCGAAAGGGCGACGACCTCGACCGGACTGTGCATGTACCGATTTGGAATGCCGACGAGACCAGCCGCGACGCCGGACCGGCTGATCTGGATGGCGTTGGCGTCGGTGCCGGTCGCCCGCGGCGCGCCGCGGACTTGCAGCTTTATGTCCCGCGCGGTTGCCACGGCTTCGAGTTTGTCGAAGACGTGGGGGTTGATGTTCGGCCCGCGAAACAGACCCGGCCCTCCGCCGACTTTCACCTCGCCGATGGTCTTCTTGTCGCTGCCCGGCGTATCGGACGCGTGACACACGTCGACCGCGATTCCGACCGTCGGGTCGATGCCGTGGGTACTGGTAATGGCCCCACGCAGACCGATCTCTTCCTGTACTGTCGAGACTGCAAACACGTCGACGTTCAAGTCCGGCGGCAGAAGTCGCAGCGCCTCCATCACCGTCCAGACGCCGACCTTGTCGTCCATCGCCGGGCCGCAGACCAGGCCGTTTTTCAGCTCGCGCAGGCCAAGATTGAACGTGACGACATCGCCGGCGCGAGCGACGGCATCCGCATCGGCCTTGTCCTTCGCGCCAATGTCGACCCAGATGTCGGTAAACAGCGGGACCTTCTTCCTCTCCTCGTCGGTCAGCAGGTGGATGGCCTTCCGCGAGACGACGCCGTGGACCGGCCCGGTCTTCCCCCAGACGGTAAGGTGCTGGCCGATGAGGACCTGCATGTCCCAGCCGCCCATCGGCTGGATGAACAGGAAGCCGGACTCGTCGACGTGCTGGACCATGAGGGCAATCTGGTCGCAGTGCCCTGCCAGCATGATCCGCTGGGCATTTTTTACGCCCTTGGCCCGGCGTACGGCGATCACGTTGCCGTGGCTGTCGGTCGTGACCTCGTCGGCATATCCCCGGGCCCGAGCCCGGACAATGTCCTGCACCGGCCGCTCATACCCCGAGGGGCTGGGCGTGGCCAGGATGTCTTTCAGAAACTGGAGTGATTCAGGATTCATGGAGTATCTCGGGTGGAATTCGATTACTTCTTTTTCGGCTCGAGGTGGCCGCCGAAGCCCTTGCGGAGCGCACTGAGCACCTTGTCGCCGAACGCGGGATTGAGGCGGGAGCGGTAGCGGGCGAAGAGGGCGTGTGCGAGCACGGTCGCGGGCACGCCGGCGGTGAACGCCGCCTCGATGGTCCACTGCCCTTCCCCGGAATCGTTGACTACGCCGGAGTATTCTTCGAGATTCGGATCCTGTTCCAGAGCGAGTTCGAGAAGGTCGAGCAGCCAGGAGCTGATGACGCTGCCGTGCCGCCAGACCTCGGCAATGGCGTGAAGATCGAGGTTGTATCTCTGCGATTCGGGGACGCTCGGGGCGTCGGCTTTCTGCAGGATCTCGAACCCCTCGGCAAATGCCTGCATCATCCCGTATTCAATGCCGTTGTGAATCATCTTCACGAAGTGGGCCGAGCCCGCGGGCCCGCAGTAGAGGTAGCCCTGCTCCGCGGACTTCGCACCGGCCGCAGGTGACGACCCGGCCGGCGCGGGGGCGAGCGCGTGAAAGATCGGCTGGAGTCGCTCGTACGATTCGCGGTCGCCGCCGATCATGAGGCAGTAGCCGCGGTCCAGGCCCCAGACGCCGCCGGAGGTGCCCACGTCGAGGTACTTGAGGCCGAGCGCGGCGAGTTTTTTCGCCCGGGCCACGTCGTCGGTGTATTTGCTGTTGCCGCCGTCGATGATCACGTCGCCGGGG
>JAIBBI010000055.1 GCA_019694755.1 Gemmataceae bacterium | reverse complement strand
GACGCGGAACCCCGGCGTCTGGCTGCCGTACATCAGATGCGTTCTCATGTCGCTCGGCATGCTGGTCCACTTCGGCCAGAAGCTGTTCGCGTTCCTGACCCGCGGCGCCAGCGTCGATCGGTCCGCCCGGGCATCGGCGCTCCGCCCGTCGAATGTCTGGATCGTCGCCGGCGCGGGGGCGGTTCTGGTGATTGGCGGCATCGTTTATGCGGCCCGGCCCAAGTCCGTGCCGGCCGGCGGCTTCGACTACGAGGCGTTCGCCAAGCTGCCGTGCCTCGACGGCGGGCGGGTCAAGCCGCTCGACACCGTGGCCCGCGTCGCCCTCACGGTCATCAACACCAAGCAGACCGTCGTCGACCCGGCCGGGCGGCCCGTCAGCCCCATCCAATGGCTGCTCGACGTGATGACACTTCAGCCCCGCGACGTGGAAAAGTCCGACATCGCGCAGATCCCGTTCTTCCGCATCGACAACCTCGACGTGGTCCAGCAACTCGGTTTCGAGAACCGGCCCGGCGTGTTCCGCTACTCGCTGAAGGAACTGAAGCCGAAGTTCGACCTCATCGAGAAAGATGCCGACCGGGCCGATGACATCGAGTCGAAGAAGCGATCGCTCGCCGACCAGAAGATCCTCGACCTCCGCCGGCACCTGATGGAGTTCCTCCGGCTCAACTCCTTGCGACTGGCCGTGCTGCCGCCCGAGACCGGCGGAGCGATCGCCGACTGGAAAGTGGTCGGTGACTACACGCCCGAAGCGATCGATCGCCAGGCGCTCGCGAACCTGAAGCAGCAGGCGGAGCAGGGCAGATTCGATCCGAAGGCGCTCTCGGAAGAGCAACTGCTCAAGATGATCCGCGAGCAGCGCGACAAGCTCGCAGGCCAGGTGCCCGAGTCGGCCCGCGCCTTCCTCGCGATCCTGGGCGCGTACCAGGCCAACGACCCCCGGCGGTTCAACGAGGCGGTCGCGGCGTTCGCGAACAAGTACGAATACCGCCCGGCCGGCGAGTCGCTGCGCCGGGTGGACGTCGAGCAGTGGTACAACCGCGCCGCGCCGTTCTTCCACCTGATGTTCGATTACCTGCTCGCTGCCACGATCGTGTTTATCGGCTGGCTGCTGGTCTCGGGGATGCCCAGGACGGCCAGCGCGTGCTTCGCCGCCGGCGTGGGCATGACCGTCGCGGCGTTCGCCGTGCACATCGTCGCGCTGCTCGCGCGGATGTACCTCATGGATCGGCCGCTGGTGTTCGTCACCAACCTCTACTCGTCGGCCCTGTTCATCGCGGCGTGTGCCGCGGGCGTGGGGCTGTTCGTCGAGTGGATGTACGGCCGGGGCATCGGCATCGCCCTCGGCGCGACCACCGCGGCCGCGGGCCTGTTCGTCGGCTACTCCATCGACCTCGGTGTCGAAGGTGACAAGCTTGAGATGTTGCAGGCCGTGCTCGACACCAACTTCTGGCTGGCCACGCACGTGACGACCGTGACCTTCGGCTACGCGGCCACGTTCCTCGCCGGGGGCGTCGGCCTCGCTTACGTCCTGCTCGGCGTCGGTACGCACGTGCTCGCGGACACCAACCTGCGAAAGCTGCTTGCTGGGCTGATCTACGGGCTGGTCGCGTTCGCCACGCTGCTGTCGTTTGTCGGCACGGTTCTCGGCGGCATCTGGGCCGACTATTCCTGGGGCCGGTTCTGGGGCTGGGACCCGAAGGAAAACGGCGCGATGCTCATCGTGCTCTGGAACGCACTCGTGCTGCACGCCCGCTGGGGCGGCCTCGTGAAGGCGCACGGCGTCGCGGTACTCAGCATCTGTGGAATTGCCGTGACGGCGTGGAGCTGGTTCGGCACCAATCAACTCGGCGTCGGCCTGCACAGCTACGGGTTCACGAGCGCAGCCGCCCAGGCTCTCACCTGGCTCGCCGTCGGCGTCGCCGTCAGCGCAGGCATCGGCTGCCTCCCCGAACGCATGTGGCTGAGCGCAACGCCGGGCAAAACACGGCCGGCGTAATGGGACGAAAAAGGGGTCGGGTTAGATCGAAAATCTAACCCGACCCCTTTTTTAGTCCCCAATTCCCGAATTCTGTCCCCGCTCGACCTCCGCGTTGCGGGCTTCGGCGGCCAAAGCGCGGTTCGCCTGATCATTCCGCGACGCACCAATATCGCAATTCACTCGGGCGGCACCTCGACTACAGTGCCATCCGGCATGTGCAGGATACACTGCACCATCATCCTTTGGCCGGTATCCCTTTCCGTGGCGATCAGCTTTTCAATCTGTTCCCATTTCTGAAGTGCCTCGCTGGCGGCGTTTTCATCGGATGAATCGGGTTCGTAGAGAACGATGTACTCAAGAAATCGGCGAACGACGTCACGCTGCGTCGCGGTGAATCGACACGCACAATCAGGATTGCGGTATGCCTCCGGCACATTGGCCCAACAATGCCATTCTTCATGACGATCTCCGATGCGCACTAGCGAATAAATCAAAGAATCGCCGGAGTTGTATTTCCGTGTGTACAGATTCTTCAGAATCCAAGTCATGTAAGCAGGCAGGTAGTACCGGAAGCCCTTCAGGTCGAGAAAGCAAAAGCCGGAATGCCAATCCATGACATCATCGGGCACATCCTGCCAGCGAGTTTCAGTATCCAGCTTTCTCGCTTCCTGTTGTTCTTCGTCGGACCCGTACCTGTCAATGATCTCAGCTTCGTGAATTGTGACGCCGTCTTCGCGCTTAACGTCGGCAAAGGCGACCTCGATGTCCGCGATGAGCGATTTTCGAACCTCGTCGCTTTCAGGCGAAATGGTTTTCATGGACTAGCTCAAGGCGATCGGACTCACACGCGCACTGCTACCGCTGAGGTGTGCCATGCACTGCCGGTCATTCTGACAATCGATCCGGCGAAGTACAACTGAGATTCTGCAGGTTCGAGACGTTGTCGGGCAAGGAAGGCTCATGATGCCGAAGTCACGACAGCGACTCCCGCGACTCAATTGGCAATTGCGGAGGCCGCTCGAACGTCGGATCGGTGATGCTACCTGCCATCGACTGCACGAACGCGCCCCACTCCGCACGCGTCATCTGCTTGCGAGCCGCTTCAATGAGGCGGTTCGGAGTGCTACTTGACCGGCTTCGGGTTGACGAGAGCGTCGGCGAAGGCCTTCCCGATTGGGGCGAGAATCCTGGCGGCACCGAGGTAGTGGTAGCCGCCGTTCGACACGCCGGCCTTCAGGCGCTTCAGTTCCTCCGGCTTGAACTGCTCGTCGGCGGCCTTCTTGCGGGCGGCGTCCTTCTCCTCCCGCGTCAGCTTCGGGTCTTTCTTGAACTCCTGATCCAGCTTGCCGTTCAGCTTGTCCATCCGCTCTTTCAGCGCGTCCAGGTCGTCGTCCCAGAACGGCGAGGTCTCGACTGCGAACACGTTCCCCTGGAACTCCTCCAGCGTGGGCGGCTTCCGCTGGGCCTCGCGGAAGTGCATCTGCGGGGCCTTCTTCCCTTCCCTCTCCCCGCCAATGCCCATCACGCCGATGACGAACGGCAGTTTCGGGGCCGCCAGATCCTTCCGCACGTCGCGGATGAAGTGGCAGAGCAGGTCGGCGTACAGGTCGTACCCGCCGGGCTTCCTCTGGTCGGGGTACACCCCGCGATCGATCATGTCATTAAACCCCTGGAACCAGACGAACCCGGCCAACTCGTACCCCTGTTTCTCGTCGTAGTCCGGCACCACGCGCTTGATGTCCTTGAGGACCTTTTTCGTGTGTGCGATCATCTCGCGGTAGTACACGCCGGTGGCTTTCACCTTCTCGGCCTTGATCGTGTCCAGGTCTTTGCCCCGCTTCTTGTGCTCGGCCAACTCGGACTCGCTCCACACGTACGCCCCGCCGCTCGGCGGGCGGAAGTCGGTGTGCAGGCTACGGCCGCCCCACGACGTCTTGATGATGAGGATCGGCTCGCCGAGCCGTTCTTGCATGGTGATGCCGAAGGTGAACTCCGGCCCGATTCGATTCCCTGCCACGCCGAACGCACCGTAGCCGACGGTCAGTTGGCCCTTCTGCTCGCGCAGGTCGCTGTAGGCGTCGCCGAGGCAGCCGACGGACGAGATCCACACCCGGTCGCAAACCTTCGGCTTGCCGTCCTTGTCCCGCATCTCCTTGAGCAGCGGGGCGGTCTTGGGGTCGTCGGCCATGCTGTCGAAGGTGGCCACGCTGGCGTGCCCCTGCATGTTCGACTGCCCGGCCAGGATAAACACCTTGATCGGCTTCTCTCCACCGAAAACCGGGGCGGAAGCGAACGCAAGCGTCGCCAGCATTACAGTCCAACAACGCGTCATAGCACCCTCGCCAGAACAGGCGTATGTATGGGGGAAGGATACGCATCACGCGGTGCGCCTCCGCCGCCGAAAGATCCCAAGCACGCCGTGCGACCGTGGTGATGGCGTCACCCGTGAGGGGAGGGCATGCGATGTCGGTCATTCTGGCGATCGCCCGCGGCAGTACAAGCCTGTCCGCAGGGAATGGCGAATGCGCGAGACCGTCCCCTCCGCAGCACCCCGGTCGAAAGCCAACAGTGTCAAACAAGAACGCTGGCCCCGGGTGAATCTTCAGACGGACGAGGATTCCGCCCCCGGGGCCTCATCGTCTCTTGAGTCGGGGGGCCGGGAGAACGGTTCGGCGTGCTGCTGCCATGTTGCCGAAACGCCATCGTATTCGAACTCCGCTTGGGCTTTGGCTTCCTCGAGCGTTTGATGCCAAGTGTCCGTGACAGATTGCCACCCGGCGTTGCAACCGAACAGATAGCAACCCTCCTCGCCCGGATACTGACAAATTGCCAGCCCTGCCGCGGGCCTTTGGAGAACTCCACTGACGATTTGCTTGCACTTGCCCGTCGGCCGATGCCGCTCATCAATTGGCGTGAAGCAGATCACTTTTGCGCCACCGATCTCCCGAGGAGTTGGCCCCATCGATGCGTCCTCCTTCGCCGAACAATACTGTTCACCTGCCGCGGCGGCTGGTGAGACGTTAACTCGTGAAAAACCGGGATGCCGCCCCGGTCAGATGCAACGGTTAGTTCGCTGCTCACTGCCCAACGGCCGAAAGCGCTTCCCGGACTGCCGTAGCGCTCGCCTTTGGGTAAAGCCGCAGCACTCTTCGAGGCGGATCGATGACTCCCTGATCGAGTACCTCCATTGTCCACGACAGGTTGTTTTCTCCCGGACCATCGATCTCCTCGCCGGACATCATTTCGCAGTCAAGACCAAGAAGGTAGAGCGTGACATTACGGAGGTAGTAGTCAATATCGCCTGGGTCGTACTTTGCGAATGGGAACACGGCTTCAACGTCCTGGATTTCAAGTTGTCCGTTACCAACTGTATCCATGAAGCCCAGCTTCTCGCTGAGATTGAAAAAGCGAATGTTCATCCACAACGGCAACGGCAGTTTCTGCTTTGCGGTGCAAGGGTCCCACACTTGGCGAAAAGATGCGTAATCGCGCAAAACCTCGCCGTTGGGGTTGAAGTAGCATAAGACGCCGGGTGCTTTGAGCAGTGCAGTCGCCGCTTCACTCAGGAACATCAATTCCGCGACGGGATCATAGTCCGCCGGCATTACCGGCGTGTCTTTATTCGCACCGAATACGTAGCTTGTTCGTAGCCGGATGAATCCACGATGGCCTTCGGGGATGGATTGAGCCGGTTGCCATGCCCAGGCGTGTTGGCGGGCACGAGCCAGGCTGCCCGGAAAAGCCAACGGGCCGAAGTGCCCCATCGACCAAGCCGCGAAGGTAATCGAATCCGATTTGGGATCGCCCATCGAGTCCGGCCAAGGTTCATTCACGACATCAACGGCAACATAGCCATTAACATCGGGAAGGAAGGCGACGACAAGCGTGGGACCACCGAAAGCCCAGTTCTCCTGCGCGGGCACTTGCTTGGCTATCTCGAAGCCTTGCTGGAGCAGAGCGGCCTTGATGTTCTCGATCGTCGTCTGGCCGTTCGTCAGGAGGCTCACGCCTTGGGTGAAAAGGCCCTTCGCCATGTCACGGGCTCCAGATCGAGTCGTTGAAGCGAAAGAAGCCAAGCATGGCGTGCTTGAGGAGTGGGGAGGGACGCATCGGGTTTTCCGGTGTTGCCCCAACCGAGCCAGATGATGAGTTGATCGATCTCGATGGGGTCGCCGCCGAGTCGGTGCATGTTTTTGCCGCCGCCTGCTTCTGTCTCCTCGGCGGTCGCCCCGCAACAGACCCATCGATCAGCAAGTCGCCGAAACTGAATAGTGTACTTCGTTGTGCTGGTTGGATTGGCTCGGGTTGCGGTCATCGTCCGGCGGCCATCGACTTCCTCACCGAGTTGCCCGATCAGGACAGTCGATTGCCCTGTCGATGCGACCTTCGCCTCCCGCTCGAACCGACCAACGACAGTCGAGAAATCGCTGGCAGGTGCCGACCCTGATTGTGCCACCGGGGACTTCGGACGGGACAGGTAGAGAACCGGTAGGAGAACAGCCAGAGCCACGACGGCTGTACCGATCAAGTAACGCGCATGCACCGGTCTAACCTCCAGACTGGCGTTCCGCCGCAGCAAGAATCCTGCCATGCCGTGCTTCCGTAAGAAGACGGCATGCGATGTCGGTCATTCTGGCGATCGCCCGCGGCAGTACAAGCCTGTCCGCCATGATGGCGAGCCCGGCGTGTCAACGCCGGGGTGATTGCAGGAGACATTCCGTTTCAAGCGGATGTTGAATCCGCCCCGAGCCCTCATCGGCATCCAAGTCGGCAGGCTATGAGAATGGTTCAGAGTGCCATTGCGTGACTGTAGCCTGCTGCTGACCGTCGCCAACCTTTACTCCTGCCGCCGCAGGACCGCGGGCTTCCCTTACTTGTCTTTCAGACCAAAAACGTATTCGGGGTCACCGAGTCGAAAGACACCGACTCCAGTATGGACGATCGCCATTCGCACTTCCTTTTTGCCCGCCGTCTGCCCCGCTTTGATCTGCGTGAAAACGAGAGTCTGACCGCCTTTATCGAGTGCCCACTTGCCTCGGATCTCGTCCGCAGCCTCCGTGTGCAGTAGTTTCTTCAACAGGTCGGCGGGGATCGCCCCCTTACCCTTTTTGATCACGAACTCTTCCTTCGAGAACGTCCACTCGAAGTCCGCCGCGTGCGACTTTCTGTCCCCCGCGTCGTAATGGTCGAGTCGAAGTCGAACCACTTGGTCGGCCGTCACCGTGGGGTCTTTCCCACCGTCGCGGATTTGGCCTGAGGCGGGGCACGCAATGACCGACATGACGCACAGTGTCAGTGCAAGTTTTCCAGCCATGTCTCACCTCGGGGAGTCAATGTCTGCCGAGAAGGAACCGATTCGAACGACCCGTGGCTGATCGGCCGGATCAGTTCAATTCCGGGCGAGCCATTCCTGATACTGCTGACGGTTCATTCTAGCGTCGGCGTCCTGATCGGCGGCTGTTCCCGCGGGATGATGCAAGTGATGTGATGCCGTCCGACGGATTCAGGATCGCAAGGTGGACCCACGGGCTACCGGAGCGCGTTTCCTCACGCCGGCCGTACTCGTGCAGGATAGCAAACACTTCGTCCGATCGAGTCGCGCCGATATCTCATAATGCGACACGCTCGACATCCCGTTGTATAAGCTTGGGTTTGCATGGTACGCTCATCGCACGGACCTGAGGAGTGGGGAGGGACGCATCGGGTTTTCCGGTGTTGCCCCAACCGAGCCAAATGATGAGTTGGTCGATCTCGATGGGGTCGCCGCCGAGTCGGTGTTTGTTTTTGCCGCCGCCTGCTTCTGTCTCCTCGGCGGTCGCCCCGCAACAGACCCATCGATCAGCAAGTCGCCGAAACTGAATAGTGTACTTCGTTGTGCTGGTCGGATTGGCTCGGGTTGCGGTCATCGTCCGTCGGCCATCGACTTCCTCACCGAGTTGCCCGATCAGGACAGTCGATTGCCCTGTCGATGCGACCTTCGCCTCCCGCTCGAACCGACCAACGACAGTCGAGAAATCGCTGGCGGGTGCTGACCCTGATTGTGCCACCGGGGACTTCGGACGGGATAGGTAAAGAACCGGTAGGAGAACAGCCAGAGCCACGACGGCTGTACCGATCAAGTAACGCGCATGCACCGGTCTAACCTCCAGACTGGCGTTCCGCCGCCGCAAGAATCCTGCCATGCCGTGCTTCCGTAAGAAGACGGCATGCGATGGCAGTCATTCTGGCGATCGACCCGCGGCAGTACAAGCCCGTCCGCCAGTCATGAAACGGCAAGGGAAAGATGTGCGGTGAGGAGATGGGCCCGTCACGGCTGGCCGTGTTCGCAGAATTGCGCCGCAAAACCCTGGCCTTCGCCCACGCCCGCTCCGGCGACCCCCACATGATCGCCGGCTACATCGGCGAGGATGACACCTTCGACGACACACTGGTCGAGTACGCCGACCGCTACGCCGACTGCACCGCAGCAGACCACGCCCAACTGGAAACGGCGATCAACGAAGGACGGGTGGAGGTGGTGCGGGATTTGTGAGGGCGGGAGCGGACCGTGATTTCGCCTCGTCAAACGCGCCGCGTGATGCTATTTTGTAACCGTCGATTCAATAGGCACTGACCGCAAGGCCGGCAGCCATCTTGCATCGCAGTTCCTTCATCACATGCATACCCGTTGCGACCTGAGGGCGGCATGACACGACAATATGTTTTCTGGAAGAACGACATTGGCGGCGCTCACAGAGCTAATGACGACAAGCATGCGCCCGCCCATTTGCTAAAACGTATTGGCGAGGGGTCAGCAATAGACGATCAAGGCAACGTGGTGTGGAATGGTTTTGACCAGTTTTGGATCCAGCGAGCGTTCCAATCACTTGTCACCATACGCTCGGAAAGAGAAGAGCCTCTCAACAACGAAGACGCGTCACATATTTGCCAACTAGCCATAACTGATGCCATAAAGGCCAATAATGGTGCCGGCCCAATCAACCCAAACACTTTTCGGAAATTGGCAAACACACATGCGGCCGCGTTTTATCGACGCAAAGACAAGAATTACTTTTTGATTGCCTCTTTGTCGATCGCGTCCTTCCCGGCACACTCCATTCGCGCGGGAGATTGCACGGTCACGCATATACGGAGCGGTAGGCAGCGATTTCCGCTGCCAATCACTACTCGTGGGACACTGGGAGCGGCGATTGACGCACATATTGCACACTCCAAGTACCTACATGTAAAGGTTGGCACTTTTGGACGAAGCAAGCATGAAGCGGCCAATCGAGCATTCACGGCACTTGGACTACTGTGCGGAACATGGATGCTTATTGCCAAACGTGGGAGTTGGACCATTAGGTCGCATCCTCGCCACGCTCCGCTAGGAGCAATACTGCCCGGACCACTTTTTACGCTCCATGAAGAAGGCGTGACAAACTCGGACGACAGTGAGTTCTGGTATGAACCAGACTATAACGAAGATCAGAAACTGTTCGAACCGGGTTCGGCGTGGACCGCGATCGAGAGACAGCGCCGCAGTGTATTCAATAAACTTCGGCGCCATCCGTTCAAACAGGTTGCCGAATCATTAATCATGCGGTATGCCGCTGCAATGGCGGTTTCCAATTTAGATGTTGCGTTTCTTCATATGTGGAGTCTGTTAGAAGCCGTAACAGACACCGTGGGGGCAAAATACGACGAAACGATTCGCAGAGCGCTTTGGCCACTGCCTGATCGAACCGTTAATAGGGATCTGCTTCAGTATCTGCGCTGCCATCGCAATCAGTTGGTACATGCGGCCAAAAGTAATCAGGGGCACGAGCAGGCGGCTTATGTAATGAAGAGCTATGTCGATCCGCACCTTTTCGCGGTGATCAACAATAGCAATAGGTGCAACTCACTGGCGGACTATGGCGAACTACTGTCGCTACCTACTGAGGCAGAGGCTTTGAAAAAGCGCGCGCGAGTAGCAATTCGAGGACTTAAGGTGCAATCTGAAATCAAAAACGGTGAATGAGACGAAACTTGCTCACTTGTTGTTTGCAACAACAAGGCGTCACCTTCCATATTGGCATTCCAATATGTTACATGTCGACCTGGCGGCGCAATATTTGGTATAGTAATTATAGTCGATAATCGGGATCAATCGGTATCTGTCGGAGCGGCATGCCGGTGAGATAGCGGACCGGCGGCACTTTGTCCTCATTCTTAAATCGCCGTGTCCACCACTCCCCGTTCCCGTCCTCAAAACATCCCATCCGCATTCACGCCGTCCGTTGGCACCGCCTGGCCGAGGTCCCAGAGTTCGGCGATTTTGTCGCCTTCGAAGCGGAAGATGTGGACGACGGCGTAGCCCGCATCCCCCGGCTTGTGGCGGACGTGCGAGTGCACGGCCACGTGGTCGCCGTCGGCGATGATCCGTTTCACGTCGTGCTCGGTGGCCGGGTTCGACTTCTCCGCCTGGGCGATGGCCGCCAGCAGTACGCCCATCCCGGCCGGGAAGTAGGCGTTGTGGTGCTTCGCGCCCGGCGTACACAACCCCGCCGCGGCCGCGCTGTCGCCCGACCGTGCGAGCCGGAAGAAATCCATCACCGTCTGCTTGCGGTCCATGGTCTCACTTCCAGGGGGAGTAATCGGTCGGCTTGAGCAATAGCGAGATTACGCCGTTCTTCGCCGTCAGCGAGCCGTCGCGCTCGGATGCGGCGCGGGCCTGCTTCCAGGCGTCGTCGGCGACGAACTTGCCGAAGTTCGCCTTCATCGCCTCGGCCGACGGGTGCGTGATGAAATACACCAGCCCCGTCTCGGTGGCCGGCACCGCCGACTCCGACGCGGTCTTGCCCATCGGGGCGAGCGACTTGTGCATCTCGGCGGTGGTCGTCTTTTCGCCGGGGGCGAAGTGGAAGTAGGCGATGTTCGTCATGCCGTGCTTGTCGAAGAGCTTGAGCGTGTGGTCGCGGAACCGGCTGTCGAGCCCGGCCAGCTTGCCCGGGGCCGCCTCGTAGGTCCGCAACTCGAACACGCGATTGCCGACGTTGGCCGGCTTGATCGCCGGGCTGAAATCGGTCGGGGTGAGGAACAGTTGCGTGAAGCCGGCGACGGCCTTGCCCTGCGTCGAGGCGGCGGCGAGTTCGGACTTCCAGCCCTCGTCTTCGCGGAAGGCGGCCCAGTTCTTCACCGCTGCCGCCTTGTCCTTGTGGGCCACGAGGGTGATGACACGCTCGTCCTTCGCGTCGGCCGGCACCCACGCGCCGAGGAATTCGATCTGGTGTTTGGCCATGAACTTTACGCCGCTCGTGGCGATGAGCTTGTTGACGTCGGCCTGCCGGCCCGGCGCGGAATTGTAGACGCGGATTTCGAAGACGCGCGAATCCTTCTCCGCGGCATGGGCCGCGGGAAGGATCGCGAGAAACGTCAGTGCGCAGAGGATATGGCGGATCATGAACCCGGCTCCGGAAGTGGGCCGGGTCTGTTATAGCGACGGATCAGCCGACCGCGCCGGCCATCACGCCGGCCTTTTCGAGCAGTTCGGGCGGGGCTTCGCGGGTGCCTTTGCACTTCGGGTACTTCGAGCAGCCGAGGAACCAGTTGCCCCGGCCGCTGCGCAGCTTCATCGCCGCGCCGCACTCGGGGCACGGCACGTTCACTTCGATCACCGGCGTCTCTTTCTTCGGAGCCGCCGCGGGCAGCACGTCCTTGAACTTTTCCTTCAGCTCCGGCGTCATCGCCTTGTAGCTGCGGCACTTCGGGTAGCCCGAGCAGGCGAGGAACGGGCCGCGCGGCCCCTTCTTGATCACCATCGGGCTCTGACACTTCTCGCAGGCGATGCCCGTATCCACCGGCTTGACCGGGTTGCCGTTGGCATCGACATCGACAATGTTCCGGCACTTCGGGTAGCCGGTGCAGCCGAGGAACGGCCCGCGCTTGCCCTCGCGGAGGGCCATCGGGCTGCCGCACTTCTCGCACTTGTGGTCGGTGGGCTTCGACGTGAGCTTGGCGGTACCGTCGGCCGCGATGTTCATCGTGGTCTTGCAGTCCGGGTAGCCCGAGCAGCCCAGGAACGGCCCACGCCGGCTGAACCGCTTGAGCATCGGCTTGCCGCAGTTCGGGCACGCGTGCTCCGAGGCCTCGGCCGCCGGCTTGGCCTCCTCGCCCTCGCGCGGCTTGATGTACTTGCAGCCCTCAAGGTAACCCGAGCAGCCGACGAAGCTCCGGCCGGTCTTCTTGCTGAACTTCACGACCATCGGCTTGCCGCACTCGGGGCACTTCTCGCCCGTCTCGCTCCCGCGCATGGTGCCGAGCTTTTCGCGGGCGGTCTCGAGCGCCTTCGTAAACGGGAGCCAGAATTCGTTGAGCGCGTCGGTGTAGGTCATCTCCCGGCCGGCAATCTTGTCCAGGTCCTCTTCCATGTGCGCGGTGAACTTCAGGTCCATGACCTGCGGGAAGTGCTCGACGAGCAGATCCGTCACCGCCTTGGCGATCTCGGTGGGGTAGAACCGGCGGTCTTTCACTTCGATGTAGCCGCGCTTGTCGGAGGTGATCTTTCCGATGATGGCGGCATAGGTGCTGGGCCGGCCGATGCCTTCCTTCTCCAGCGCCTTGACGAGGCTGGCCTCGTTGTAGCGGGCCGGCGGCTGGGTGAAATGCTGGCTGGCGAGCAGGTCCAGGCGGTCGAGTGCGCCGCCCTCGCTCAGCGCGGGCAGCGTCGCGTCTTCCTGCTTGCCGCCCGGCTGATACACCCGGCGGAAGCCGTCGAACTTCTGGATCTTGCCCTGGGCCCGGAAGGTGCCCGCGCTGTCGCCCGACTTCGCCAGCACCTCGACGTTGGTGACCGCGAACACGGCCGGCGACATCTGGCACGCGACAAACCGGTTGTAGATCAGCGAATACAGCTTGAGCTGATCGCCCGCGAGGCCCAGGCCCGCGGCCCGTTGCGGCGTCATGGTCACGTCGGTCGGGCGGATCGCCTCGTGGGCCTCCTGAGCACTCTTGCCGCTGGCGTAGAAGTTCGGCTTGGCGGGCAGGTACTGCTCGCCGAACGCCCGGCCGATATGCTCGCGCACGGCCGTGATCGCCTCATTACTGATGCGCGTGGAGTCGGTACGCATGTAGGTGATGAGCGCGACCTGGCCCTCGCTGCCGAGCGGCACGCCTTCGTACAGCTTCTGGGCGACGTCCATCGTCCGCTTGGCCGTGAACCGCAGGCGCAGGCTGCCCTGCTGCTGGAGCGTACTCGTCGTGAACGGCGGCGACGCCTTCTCCGCGCGGTCTTTCTGCTCGAGCTTGCTCACCGACCAAGTAGCCCGGTCGAGCAGTTCGGCGATCTGGCGGGTCGCTTCCTCGTTGTCGGAGGCGAACTTCGCGCCATTCCACTCGGCCAGCTCGGCCTTAAACGCGCCGGCCCGGGTGGTCGCCTTCTCCTCCTCGGCGGCGGGCGGCGCGTCCGGGTCGGCGATCGGGGCGGCCTCGCCCTTCTTCTTCGCCATCTGCACGCGGAACGGCACGGCCGAGAACGGCACGCTGCCCTGCGGCGCGAGCTCGGCCGTCAGCTTCCAGTACTCTTCCGTCTTAAACGCCTCGATCTCACGCTCGCGGTCGACGACCAGCCGCAGCGCGACCGACTGCACCCGCCCCGCGCTCAGACCGCGGGTGATCTTCTCGCCGAGCAGGCTCGAAAGCGGGTAGCCCACGACGCGGTCGAGAATCCGGCGGGCTTCCTGGGCCTTCACCCGGTCCATGTCGATCTTGTCGGGGTGCTCGATCGCCTTGGTGACGGCCGACTTCGTGATCTCGTTGAACGTGACCCGGTAGGTCGTGTCGTCGTCGAGTTTGAGTTCGTCGAGGATGTGCCAGGCGATGGCCTCGCCCTCGCGGTCGGGGTCAGTCGCCAGGTAGACCTTGCCCGCCTTGGCCGCTTCCTTCTTCAACTCGCTGATGATCTGCTGGGCGGTCTTCCGCCGGCCTTGGTTCTTATCGGGCTTCGGCACCTCGTAGCGCGGCACCCAGCCCTCGGCGATGTTCACGCCGGCCACTTCCTCGCCCGCCTTTTTCCGGCCCCGGGGCAGGTCGCGGACGTGGCCGTAGCTGGCGAGCACCTTGAAGCTCGAGCCCAGATACTTATTGATGGTTTTCGCCTTGGCCGGCGACTCGACGATGACGAGGTCCGGCCCGGTCCCCGCGGCCGACTTCCGCCGGCGGGCCGGGGCCTTGGTCAGCTCCGCACCCTCGGCCGGCGGCTTCGCGGCCGCGGTCTTTTTGGCAGCCGGCTTCCGGGGCGTCTTGGCGGCGGCAGTCGTCTTTTTGGCGGTCGGCACTGGTGGGTCCCACGGGGAGGCAGTCGGGCTCTCAACGCACCGGTTCAGATGCCGGCAGCCGGCGAAAAGGTGCGTTCCGGTACAGTTGTTGTAGGCGGTTTCGTCGCTACAATCCCACTTGCGGATCGTGGGTCGTACTAGACACCCATACTATACGGGCTTGCGGGAAGTCAAGCCTCCGGAGCGGGCGCGTCGCCCTAAGTCGAGGACAGACAATGGCTTTCAACCCGTTCATCGCTTTCCGACGCCACCAGAAGACGATCTTCGCCACCATGGCCATCGTGTGCATGGGGCTCTTCGTCGTCTCCAGCGGCGTCGGCGGCGGTGACCTGCTCCAGCAGTTCGGCGATTGGGCCGGCCGGCGGACGGGCGGCGTCGAGACCGTCGCCACCCTCGGCGGCAAGAAGATCGACGTCATCGCCCTCCGCGAGACCCAGTTCAACCGCCAACTCGCCAACGCCTACATCAACATGGCGTCCGGCATCGGCATGGGCAAGATCCAGGGCCAGATCCTCAGCCAGCGCGAGAAGGCCGACCCGGCCATGCAGCAGCCCCTCCGCCGGTTCATGAATCTGTACGTCCAGATGCAGATGCAGCCCGACCAGCTCACGCCCGAAGTCGTGCTCGGCACCTATGCCGCGATCCTGCAGGATCTGCAGATGGCCCGCCGGGCCATCGAGGCTGGCTCCGCCCCCGACAAGGCCGATCAGCTCCGCAACGTCTCCGACTTCTTCCTGCTCATCGACCGCCAGCGCGTCCTGTTCCAGAAGCAGATGCTCCGCGACCGCGACGGCTATTTCGGCGGCGACCTCAACAAGACTGAAGACACGCTCGACTTCCTCGTCTGGAAGCAGCAGGCCGACAAACTCGGCGTCATCATGACCGATGAAGATGTCGGCATCGCCGTCCAGAACGAGATGCTTTACCAGAAGCCGACCGCCGACGAGGTCCGGGCCATGGACGCCCGCCTCCGTCAGCAGTTCCGCGAATACACCGTCGACCGGCTCAACCACGCCCTCCGCGACGAGTTCCGCGTCCGCACGGCCAAGGCCGCCCTGCTCGGCGAGAGCACCATGGTGCGCACCGCCCCGCCGATGAGCGCAACCCCGGACGAGCTGGCCAACTGGTACAAAGACGTCCGCACGACCGTCCGCGTCGGCCTGATCGAGGTCCCCGTCCAGAACTTCGTGGCCAAGGTCACCGACACTCCCACGGATGCGGACCTGAAGGCCCTCTACGACAAGCATAAAGCCGACGAGTTCGACCCGCGGGTCGAGCGCCCAGGCTTCAAGGAGCCGCGCAAGGTCAAGGTCGACTGGTTCCTCGCCCCGCAGGACGCCGAGGTCTACACCGCCGCCGCCAAGCGCGACGACGTCTACCAGGCGCTCCGCCAGTTCGGCTCCGCGGCCATCACCGGCGACGGCACGCCGGCCTTCGCCCTCGGCGCGGCTATGCTGGCCCACAAGGCCGTCGTCGAGGCCCCGCTTGACGAACTTTACCGCGAATACCTCCAGATGCTGCCGAGCTGGACCAGCCCGATCGCCTTCGGGCCGCGGAGCGGCATCCACGACTCCAGTGTCTCCCGGCCCGAGAACTTCGCCATCCTGCTGGGCAGCTCGATCGCCAGCGGTGCGACCGGTGGCGGCCCGTTTGCCGGGCTGCTCGCCATGGAGGGTCGCATGGTCGTCCGCGAGTGCCGCGACCGCGCCCGGATCGGCACGACCGCCATCCTCGCCGGCGCACTCGACCCGGCCCCGCTCGCTATCGACGCGATCCTCAGCGAGCTGATCCCGCAGCCGCCCACGGAGGCGAACCTCCGTAATCTGCTCCTCGAACGCCACCGCACCGCCCTGGCCACGCGGATCATGAATGCCGACCTGCAGAGCCTGGCCGCCGAGCTGACCAAGCGTTCGAAGGACAGCGACAAGAACAACCTCGAAGCCTACATCAACGAGTTCATCCACGCCCGCAAGTTCAGCCGGGGCAACTCCTCGCTGGCCGACCGGTTCGCGATCGTGAACGACCCCGGCCTGGCCGACCCGCGCAAGTCGTTCAACCGGATGTTTACCAACACCGGCAATCCGGTCGATCCGACCGGCGCGACGTTCGCCGACTACGTCGTCGACGGCCGGTTCCCGGGCCAGCCGCTGCGGGCCAAGCCCGAACTGTTCCGCGTCCAGTTCATCCCCGGCGAGAGCTCCGCCTACGTCCTCTGGCGGAGCGAAGACCGCGAACCGCGGGCCGTGTCGTTCGACGAGGCGAAGCCTCGCGTCGTCGAAGCCTGGAAGTTCGACAAGGCTCGGGGCCTGGCCAAGGCCGACGCCGAGCGGATCGCCGCCGAGGTCAAGGGCAAGAACGACGTCGAGCTGCGCGACTTCGCCGGCAAGGTGAGCCCCGGCGGGCTCATCGAGCTGCCGGCCCTCGCCGTGTGGAACTCGCGGATCAACTTCGCGGGCGGCGCGCCCGGCTACGAGCCGGCCCAGATCCCGCAGGACAAGGTCCGCTACCCCGGCGGCATGGTTACGCCGATCGTCGACCTGCGCAAGCAGCCCGTCGGCGCGACCACGGTGGTCCACGATTACCCGCGCACCAACTACTTCGCCGCCGCCCTCATGTCGAAGGACGAGCCGACGCCCGAAGCCTTCCGCATGGTCTACAAGGCCAGCATGCAGCCCGGGCAGATGCGCGACGGGCTCTTCGACATCTTCTACGGCGAGCGCCAGGAAGCGTACCGCCGGGATGTGCTGAAGCAGCTCCGCGAGGAAGCCCGGCTCGTCGTACTGAAGAACGACGACAAGACTTCCGCCACCGAATGAACATCGCGATCACGGGCGCGACCCGCGGGCTGGGTCGTGCCCTGGTAGCCGAGTTCGCCCGGCACGGCCACACGGTCCACGGCTGCGGCCGGTCGGCCGATCACATCGCCGCCCTCGCCGCGGAATTCCCCGCGCCTCATTCCTTTCACGTCGTCGACATTGCCGACGATGCCGCGGTCGCCGCGCGGGCCCGCGCCTGCCCGACGCCCGATCTGCTGATCAACAATGCCGCCCTGATGAATGACCCCGCGCCGCTCTGGGAGATCCCCGCGGCCGCGTTGGACCGCCTGATGGCCGTCAACGTGCTCGGCACCATGAATACCGTCCGGCACTTCGTCCCCGGCATGGTGAAGCGCGGCACCGGCATCATCGTGAACCTCAGCTCCGGCTGGGGGCGCTCCGTCTCGGCCGGCGTCGGCCCGTACTGCACGAGCAAGTGGGCGACCGAGGGGCTCACGAAGTCACTCGCGGCCGACCTGCCCGCGGGCCTGGCCGCCGTCGCCCTCAACCCCGGCGTCATCGACACCGACATGCTCCGCCAGGCCTGGGCCGACGAAGCCGGCGGCTACATCAAGCCCGCCCGCTGGGCCACCAACGCCGTCCCGTTCCTCCTCCTCCTCGGCCCGGCTGACAATGGCAAGTCGCTGAACGTCCCCGGGGCGTGACCGCGGCCTATTTTCGCTCGCGCCGTGCTTACAGGCTTGTGCCCGTATCGCGGAGCGACTCCCATGCGCCGGTTTGCCTGCCTCTGGATTGCACTGCTGGCCCCGGCCGCCCACGCCCAGACGTTCAACTGGACCAACACGGCCGGCGGCACCTATTCCACCCCCGGCAACTGGTCGCCTGCGGGCCCGCCCACCGCCTCCGGAATCGCCCGCTTCGCACTCAACAACACCTACAACGTCACGTTCTCCGCCAATGCCACTGCGCTGACTCTCATCCTCGCGAATGGCGACGTCGGCTTGTACCTCAACGGCAACACGTTTCAACTGACCGACACGCTGAACAACGGCGTCGGCAACAACGTCACCCCGACGAACCTGCGCATCTTTTCCGGAACGTTTCTGCCGGGTAACTTCCTCGTCGGCGGGTCGGCCGGCGTGACCAGCAGCGTTTCCCTCTCGCAAGGCGTCTCCATGACCGTCGGCGCGGGCCCGTTCTTCGTCGGCACGTCCGGCACCGGGACATTCTCCGCCGTTGGCGGTTCCACCGTCACCACCACCTCGGGAATGGCGGGGCTCGGCCTCAACGCGGCGGGAGTCGGCACGATGCTGATCTCCGATGCCGGCAGCTCCCTCAACGTGCCCGGCACATTCCGCGTCGCCGACGCCGGGCAGGGGACGCTGACCATCCAGAATGCCGCGACCGCCACGCTCGGCGCACTCGAGATCGGCCAGACCACCGGCGCGGCCGGCGTCCTGAATCTCATCGGCGCGGGCACGTCGCTCACCGTGTCCGGAACCACCAACATTGCCGGTACCACAGTCGGCTTTTATGCCACGTCGGCCACGCTCAATATCGGAGCCGGCACCACCGCCAACCTCAACGGCACGACCAACCTGCGGACCACCGCCAAGATCAACCTCAACGGGGGGACGCTCAACCTCAACACGCTAAACGCCCAGGCCGGCGCGACGGTGAATTGGTCTTCCGGCAAGTTGCAGTTCGCAGACGGCTCGTCCATTACTGGCCCCGTACTCGATCTGCTCCTGGCCGGCTCCCACACGCTCGGCACCGGCCGCACGCTCTCGGCTCCGACCGGCACCATGACGCTCGACACGCCCCTCGTCGTGGCCGGGGGCACGCTCATAGCCTCGAATCTTAACATCAACGCCCCGATGACCGTCGGCGCGTTCGGCACCGTATCGACCAACGATGTTGCCACCATCGGCTCGGGCCAGACCGTCCAGGTCGGCGACTTCGGTACGCTCGCCGCCACGACCGCCGTCTTCAATAACGGCGGCACGCTTCAACTCAACGGCCCCGCCGCCAATGTGACCGGGTTCATGGCCAACAACTTCGGCGTCGTCCAGGGGGTCGGCCGGTTCGCCGGCGGTCTTAACAACGGCACCGGCGGCACCCTCCGCGCCCGCGCCGGCGATCACATCATCATCGACAGCGTGGGTAACTCGAACTCCGGGAACATTGAACTGTCCGGCGGCACACTCGAGTACACCAAACCATTGTCCAACCTCAACACCGGCTTCATCTCCGGCCGGGGCGAGTACCGCGGCGGCACCTCGTCGCCCGGCGGCAGCGGACTCAGCAATCTCGGCATCATCGCTCTCAGTGCGGGCATCACCGACATCCGTGGTGATGTCCTCAACGCGGGGACCGGCCGGATCGTCGCGGCCGGCGGCGCGATCGTCACCTTCTACGACGACGTGACTCACAACGGCATCGAGATCCGCACGAACAGCGGCGCACGCACCGTCTTCTTCGGCAGCCAATCGGGCGCGGGCCCCTTCACCGGCACCGGGACAGTGGAATACAACGGCGACCTCCGCCCCGGCAACAGCCCCGCCAACGTCACCTACGACGGCAGCGTCGAGTTCACGCCCTCGGCCAAGCTGCTCGCAGAGATCGGCGGCACCACGGCCGGCAGCCAGCACGACCGGCTCACCATCGCCGGCAGCATCTCACTCGGCGGGGCGTCCCTGCAACTGCAACTGATCAACGGCTACATTCCCGCCCCCGGCCAGCAGTTCACCATCATCGACAACACCGGCCCCGGCCCGCTGAACGGCACATTCGCCGGCCTGCCCGAGGGCGCGCTGTTCTCCGCGGGCCCGGCCCAGTTCCTCATCAGCTACATTGGCGGCACCGGCAACGACTTCGTCGTCACCGCCGTCCCGGAACCGGCATCTGTCCTGCTGATCGGGCTGATCGGACTGGGCGCATTCCGCGCTACTTTTTCTTCACCGCGACGTACTTCGCCGGCTCGGCTTCCGTGATCGTCTGAAGGAGTTGGGCGACGATGTCGTCGCTCGACTTACCCTCGGCCTGCGCCTGGAAATTCGCGCTGACCCGGTGCCGCAGCACCGGCACCGCCACCTTGCGGACGTCGTCGACGCTCACGCTGAACCGCCCGTCGAGCGCGGCCATCGCCTGCCCGCCGCGGATCAGGAACTGACCCGCGCGGGGACCCGCACCGAAGTCGACGAGCTTCCGGACAAACTCCGGTGCGCTCGGGTCATTCGGCCGGGTCGCCCGGACGAGCCTCGCCACGTAATCAACTACGAAATCACCCACCGGAACTGTTCGCACGAGTTTCTGCAAATTCGAGATCGCCTTGCCCGAGAGCACCTTGGTCAGCTCCGGGGCGTCGTCTTTCGTCGTAGTCAGGAGGATGCGCTTCTCCTCCTCGAGCGACGGGTAATCCACCTTGATCATGAACATGAACCGGTCGAGCTGCGCCTCGGGCAGCGGGTACGTGCCCTCCTGCTCGATCGGGTTCTGCGTGGCAATCACGAAGAACGGGTCGGGCAGGTCGTACGTCTCCTGGCCGATGGTCACCTGCCGCTCCTGCATCGACTGGAGCATTGCCGCCTGGGTCTTGGGCGGCGTGCGGTTGATCTCGTCGGCCAGGATGATGTTCGCGAAGATCGGACCCTTCACGAACCGGAACTCGCGCCGGCCCTGCTCGTTCTCATCGAGGACCGTGGTGCCCGTGATGTCCGACGGCATGAGGTCGGGCGTGAACTGGATGCGTTTGAACGACACGTCGAGAATCTGGGCGATGGAGCTGACCATCAGCGTCTTGGCCAGCCCGGGCACGCCCACGAGCAGGCAATGCCCGCGGGTGAACACGGCCGCGAGTATCTGGTCGACGACATCCGTCTGCCCGACAACGACCCGCCGAAGCTGATCGAGCATGGCCGCATGCGTCTGCGAAAACTGCGTCAGATACTCGCTCAACCGATCCTGCGACATGCGCGGTATTCCCGGGGGGAAAGACGGTGGACCGGGAGATTCTAGGGCCGCTATCCGCCTTCCGCTATCCGCTTTCGGCCAAACCGAATCCTCGCCTCCGACTTCTGCGTTCTGATTTCTGACCTCTATTTGCATCTCCTACACCGACTGCAGGAACCGCAATCGGAAAGCAAGGAAGTCACCGGAGTCGACGCTGCCGGAGTTGTCGAAATCGAAGACTGCGCTTGCCGACAGAAATGCCAGCCGGAAGGCGAGGAAGTCGGACGAGGTGACCTGGCCCGAGCCGTCCACATCGCCGAACAAGCGGAACAGGCCGTTGGCGGGCGTGCCTGCAAGCGTGTAACTGTCGCCACCGGTGCCGTCGCCGTTGCCATCGAGTTGGCCAAAAGCGCTCGTAACTTGGTTGGCCTGAATGGTCAACGTGTATCGACCGTCGGCCAGTGAGCCGAAATCGACGGGGCCGCTGATAAAGGTCAGTGTGGCAAAGTCGAGCAACACCGGTGCAATGCCGAACTTGCTGAATACGCCGTTGAAGTAGCCGGGGTCAAATCCGCCGAGTGTGACACCGGCACTGTCCGATTGCCGAACTAGCTGGAAGGCGGCTGCAGTTGAGCCGGCCTGCACGATGGGCTGGTCAAACTGCACGAGCAGGCTGGTGACGCGCGATCTCTGCACTCCGCCGCCGTTCGGAGCGACGAACACGACCTTGGGCGGCGTGGTCGGGCCGGGATTCACATTCGTGATTGTGAGTACGACATCATTGCCCGTGCCGCCCTTGTAGGTGACGCTGAACGTCGTTCCGGCGGAAGTCACCGAGCCGCCCTCGGGTGCGTTGGCGAATGTGCCGACGACGGGATCAACGCCGTCATTGGATATGACTGTAAACGAGTCCCCCACGTTACCGGCGTATGCGACTTGTGGCTGCAAAACGCCGCCGAGTGTCACCGTACCGTTGACCTGCATGGTGGTGAAATCGGAAACTGTGGTGCCCTTCATCTCGGGAATGAACAGACCGCTGGCACCTTGAGCATAGTTGCCATTTACCACCAGCGTCCCGCTGATCGGCCCGGGGCGGACGAAGCCATCGATGTTGTTGACCGGGTTGTTTAGCGTGCCTTTGCCGAGGAGGCCCCCACGGTTAGGCGCATAGGCAGCCGGCAGTTGGATCGTGCCGGACCGTACGTCGAGCAGTCCGCCGTCGCTGACGTAAGTGCCGGAATTCGGAACAAGCGTGGTCCCGACTCCGGCCGACTTGCGAATCAGACCTTTGTTGGTAATGATCGGCGTGGTGCCGCCCGAGTTCTGAATGTCGGCGTCGGATTGAAAGTCGTAAAGTCCCGTGGGATCGATCTGCAGCGACCCGGAGGTCATCTGCAGGTTGGTGGAAGCCGTATGCGTGATCGTACCGGAGTTGATCAGCGTAGTACTGCTGACGGCTACAGTGCCGCTGCTGATGCGCAGGAAGCCGGAGTTGGTCCACGGGCCGCCGGTCATCGTTCCGCCGACCCAATTCAGCGGCGTGGATGCCTGAAAGTTCCAAGTCGCGCCTGCGGCGTCGGCGGTCATGGATCCGTTTGCTTCAATCGCCCCGGCCCCGGAGCTGATGAAGGTGCCCTTCCAAGTCGAAGCTACGGCGCCGGTCAGGTTGAGGGTCGCGCCGGCCGAGGCCTTGAAGAGGCCGCCGGTGTGGGTTTGACCCGTAGCGGCGGCGAGTCTGAGTGTCCCGGATTGAGCTTCCCACACGCTGCCCGGCAAGCTGACCGCGCCCGTCACGGAACTTTCGCCGATTCCAGCTGACTTTCTGATAAGGCCGCTATTGGCGACGATCGGCGGAGTGCCGCCCGAGTTCTGAATGTCGGCATCGGATTGGAAATCGTAGAGGCCGTCGATCGTGTTCTGCAACTGTCCGGAGACCATTTGGAGGTTTCCGGAGGCCGAGTGTGTGATGGTCCCGACGTTGATCAAAGTGGTGCTGCTGACAATTACCGTGCCGCCGTCGATCGACAAAAAACCGGCATTGGTCCACTGACCGCCGGTCATCGTCCCGCCGACCCAATGGAGGGGCGTGGCCGCGGGAAAATCCCAAGTCGCGCCGGCGGCGTCGGCGGTCATGGTGCCATTCGCTTCGATGGCCCCGGCGCCGGATCCCACGAACGTGCCTTTCCACGTTGAAGCGACGGCACCGGTTAAGTTGAGCACCGCGCCGGCCGAGGCCTTGAATTGACCACCGGTGTGGGTTTGACCTGCGGCAGCAGCGAGCCGAAGTGTCCCGGTTTGAGCTTCCCACACGCCGCCCGGCAGACTGACTGCGCCCGTTACGGAGCTTTCCCCGACTCCGACCGACTTTCTGATGAGCCCGCCGTTGGTGACTACCGGCTGGGTGCCACCGGCAAAAACGATGTCGCCGTCGGATTGGAAATCATAGACACCGGTGGCGGTGTTTTGCACCTGGCTGCTCACCGTGTTGAGATTGCCGGTGGTCTTGTGGATGATTGTCCCTTGGTTGATGAGCGTGGCGTTCGAAAGCGTCAGCGTTCCGCTGTTGAATTGGAGCGCGGCGGTGTTGATGAGCATCCCCCCGCTCAAGGTGCCGCCATTCCACTCGAAGAGACTCGCCGGGAAGTTGAACGTCGTGCCGAGCGGATCCAAGGTGGCCGTGCCACTGTTGATGGAAACGAGTCCCGCCCCACTGCCGGAGTAGCTGCCCTTCCAGGTGGCGGTGAGACCGCCGGTGAGGTCGATTTCCGCGCCGGCCGACGCCAGGAACACGCCGCCGGTATGTGTGCCGCCAGCCGATGCCAGATTGAGCTTGCCGGAAATTGCGTTCCAAGTGCCGCCTTGGTTGTTGATCACTCCGGAAAAGGTCGAGGTGCCGATACCTCCGGATTTCTTGATGACGCCCAGGACGTTGGTTGTCGAGGCGCCGCCACCGCCTTGAGCAACATCACCGTCGGACTGGAAGTCGTAGGTCCCCGAGGCGCCGATGGTGATGGCGGCCATGCTGAAGGCGTTGATGTTACTCGATGTAATGTGATTCAATGTCCCGGTGATGTTAAGCCCGGCACCATTCAAGACGACCGTACCGCCGTTAAGCGTTACGGTGCCTCCGGCGTTCCAGGTGCCCGGGCCGACGACGGACCCGGCATCCCACTTGCTTCCGGCCCCAGTCGTGGTCAGGCTGGCGGTCAGCGTGACCGGGCCGGCCCACCCGGCGTTGAACTCCACGGCGCTGACGGTCTGCGGCGTGTCCACCGTCACCGCTGGCTTGCCGGAATTGAATTGCGCAACGTCTCCCGCGCCCGGCACCACGCCTCCCGACCAGTTGCCTGCCACGCTCCATAAGTTGCTGACGCTGCCGGTCCATGCAATCGTGGCGGGGGTCAAGCGGTCTTCAAAGCGTCGCAGTACGGGAACAACTCGTCGATGTCGCATGGTCAGGCCCTTGGTTGAAGTGTCCAGGCACCCAACATTTGCCGCCAAACACCGAGACCTTCCTTTCGGTTGCGGAAATTTGGGATTCCGACATTATAAAGGAAATTCCACCGAATTCTGGACGGAGGCACAGCTAATGGATGCGGCAAGGCCTTGTTCCCAGTCCTTCCTCCGATCCATTGCGATTCGGGGATGAATCGTCTGAATGGTTGGTCACGGACCCGGCAATTGATGAACGAAACGCGCGGGTGCCATGCTTCCGCGGAACCCGCGTGACCGGGTTCCCCCGGACCGGGTCCATGTTCGCGTGATGATGCGGAAGCATGTCCGCTCGCGCTGGCCTCATGCTACCGCGAAGCCGGAAGCGTGGCATCCGCAGACCGTCGTCCGCCCTTCCATCCTGCCCGAAGACCGTGTATTTTACTGCGATGGCGTCGAGGCCTGCCGATGCACTGTCCGCGATGAACGTCAGATCACGCCAACCAGTCTGCTCCGACATTTTGGTCAGTTGGCTGTTTTCGGTGCTGAACCGACTAACCGCTCTTGGAGAACGGTAGGCATCCATGAAAACGTCCATTTTCTGGCGCGTTGCTTGGTCAATGAAGTACGTCTTTATTCTCGCTACAGCAGCCGTATTGGCTGCGACTTTCGCATTTGCGTATGTCGGCGGCACCGTTCATGATGTGGCACGTATCAAGAAGGGCATGAAGGAGCACGAGGTAACGCAGATACTCCGCCGCATACCCGATCGCCGTGTACCAATGAACGTGCTCGACATTGAATCCGAGGTGTGCACTTGGAGAATGCGAGATGGCGACGTTGTCATCTCCTTCAGGAAGACCGGTGAAGTTTCAGACATATTGGCGTACACGATGACACCGAGGCAGCGGCTGAGTCGTTGGGTCCGTGAGCATTGGCAGAGCCCTTTCGCTGCCACTCTCCTTTCTGACCGAATCTGGTGTCAGATTCCGAGTCGCGCCGGCGCCCCCAACGGCAACTGCCCCAATGGTGGCCGCAATAGCTAACGTCCGCAGGAAGCCTGCAGTTAGGCCACGTTACTTGGGACAACTCGAATGTGGATCAACGCCATCGCCAACGGCATGATTATCGCCTTGTATGCGGCCGCCTCATACGTCATCATCGCTCGCGAGGCACGCAAGACCGGGCCATTATCGCGGGCAAAGGTTGCCGCCTACGGTCTGAACGGCGCGGTCCCGGGAATTCTGTTATTGATCGTCCTTGCAGTCGTTGGTGTTAACGCGATTGCGACTGGTGTCGTGGCGATTTTTCATGGCTTCGCCATCAGGAACTGGCTCAGCAGTTTTCTCCATTGTCAGGAGTGCGGCCGAAGCACGTATGTCATCAACAAATGGCCAATCTACATGAAAAAGGAATGTGCGTATTGCAGCGCGAATCGGAGCACGGGCAAGGTGACATCCGCAAAGCAAATGCCGGGCGCCGATTCCATGTCAGGAAACTAGCTTTGGTCCGCACCGCGAACTTCGACGCCATCTCCCGAGGCCAACGAGCGGCCGGCCTTGTGCCGGCCGAACGGCCGTATCCCGCGCGAACGCGTCAACCCACCCGGGCCATCACCGGCCCAGCTAGCACGGATTGCCACGCTCGAAAATCCATTTTCCAACACGTGCATACCCGACACCCAGTACCGGCACGGGTGCCATGCTTCCGCGGAACCCGCGTGACCGAAATCCCCCTGGCCGGGTCCATGTTCGCACGCCGTTGCGGAAGCATGTCCGCTCGCTGCGGCCTCATGACTCTGCAATTCCGGAAGCACGGCACTCGGCCGGCCCCCCCCGGCACCTGTCCCCTTCGACTGCCAGAATGACAGTCCGCCCCGATCCCGATTTCGAGGCTTCCGACCCGGCAATCATCGCAACCATTGTCCCATCATACCCTTACGGTCACGATTCCCGCCGATGCCTCCTGGTGAAACGAAACGGGTGTGTGTGAAATGAAATGAAATGAAACCAAACTGCCGTCCCGGAATGGTGGCGCGCACGTCCGGTCGTCACCGCGGTTTCGGACGCTGCCAACCCTCGTCGTACGGGAGCGAGAAGATCTCCTGAACCTTCTCGGCCCGCTCGCCGGCGACGCTGAGCAGGGCGTCCAGCCCGGCGGCGAGTTTGGCCCGGCGGGGGTCGTCGGCCGCGCCGCCGCCCCGGTCGATGCGGTCGAGGATCGCGGCCAGATCGAGCAATCGGGCCCGGGCCTCGAGAAAGTAGTTGTCGAGCACCTGGCCGGCTGGCATGGGGGTCACGTCGCTGTCTCCGGGGTGTACTTCCGCCGCGTCTCGAGGGTGATCAATTCGTTCAGGCTGCCCGAGCGGAACCCGCCCAGGTCGAGCGTCACGTACCGGAAGCCGAGCCCGCGCAACAACTCGTCGAGTCGCTGATGGCACTCGGCCAATTGCACCAGCGCGTCGGCCGGTACTTCGATGCGGGCCAGTTCGCCCTCGTGCAGGCGCACCCGGCACTCGCGCAGGCCCATCTCCTTCAGTATCTTCTCGGCCGCCTCGATCCGCGCCGTGCGGTCCGCCGTGGCCGGCACGCCGGGCGCGATCCGGCTCGACAGGCACGGGCTGGCCGGCTTGTCCCACACGTCGAGGCCGCTCTGCTTCGCCAGTTCGCGCACCTCGGCCTTGGTCAGACCCGCCTCCTGCAGCGGATGCCGGACGCGGTGCTTCGCCGCGGCCGACAGCCCGGGCCGGTAGTCGCCGGCATCATCCACATTCGCACCGCTGACCACGACATACCCGTCGAGCTCGGGCAGCGACTGAATCCGGCCGTACAGCTCATCCTTGCAGTAATAACATCGCGTGCCGTCATTGCGTTCGTAGTCCGCACTGTCGAATTCGTGCGTGGCAACGATCCGGTGCGCGATGCCGATGACTGCTGCGATTCGCCGGGCATCGTCCAACTCTGCCCGCGCGACGCTCGGGCTGTCGGCCGTGATGGCGAGCGCGTCGGCACCCAGCACGGCATGTGCCGCGTGGGCGACCACCGCGCTGTCGACACCGCCCGAGAAGGCGACCGCCACCCGGCCGAGATCGCGGAGCACGGCGTGGAGTCGCTGCTGTTTGCCGGCCAGGGAGTCCATACGGGCCATTGTAGATTCGGCCGCGCGACTAAGATAGGTGGCATGGCGACCGCCTTTGCCACGGACCTGGCCCGCTGGGGGCCGCACCGCGCGTACGACGCGCCGCCGGCCCCGGCCGCGCGGGCCTACTGCCGTCGCCTGGCCGAGACGCACTACGAGAACTTCAGCGTCGCCTCGATGTTCGTCCCGCGACGATTGCTCCGCCACTTCCACAACGTTTACGCTTATTGCCGGTGGTCCGACGACCTCGCCGACGAGACGACCCAGGGCACAACCGCCCTGCAACTGCTCGCGTGGTGGCGCGACGAGTTGCGAGCCTGTTACGACGGCACGCCGCGTCACCCGGTGTTCGTCGCCCTCCGCGAGACGATCCAGCAGTTCGACATCCCACCCGAGCCGTTCCTCGCACTGCTCTCGGCCTTCGAGCAGGACCAGCGGGTCAAGGAATACACCACGTTCGAGGAGCTTTGCGACTACTGCCGGCGCTCGGCCGACCCGGTCGGTCGGCTGGTGCTGTACCTCGGGCAGTGCCACGACGAGACACGCGGCCGACTCTCCGACTCCATCTGCACGGGCCTGCAACTCGCGAACTTCTGGCAGGACGTGGCCCGCGACCTCGATCTCGGCCGGGTGTACCTTCCCCGCGAAGACCGGGAGCGTTTCCACTACCCAGATTCCGACCTGCATGCAAAATGCATGACCCCGGCGTTCCGCGACCTACTCCGATTCGAAGTCGCGCGAACCCGATCATTGTTCGAGGAAGGTCTGCCCCTCGTGCCCATGATGCCGCGCGACCTGCGGATTCAGATTGAGTTGTTCGCGCAGGGCGGCCTCGCCATCCTGCGGAAGATCGAGCAGCAGAACTTCGACGTTTGGACCGCCCGGCCCAAGCTGAGCAAACTCGACAAAGCCCGGCTCATGGCCCGCGTCGTCGCCCGGCGGGCGGGGGTGCCGCTGTGAGCGTCGCCGCGTCCTACGCCAACTGCGAGCGGATCACCCGCGCGGCCGCCGCCAACTTCTACCCGGCTTTCCTCGTGTTGCCCCGCCCACGCCGGCGGGCCATGTACGCCCTCTACGCCTTCAACCGACTGACCGACGACATCGCCGACGACGCGGGCACCACCGACGATCGCCGCGCGGCCCTGAATCAGTGGCGATCGACTCTGCGCGAATCACTCGACGGCCGGCCGCACCCGGTGTTGTCCGCACTCGCCGACACGGCACGACGCTTTAGCGTACCCCAGCAGTACTTCCATGCCGTGATCGACGGCTGCGAGCGCGACCTCGAACCCCGGCCATTCCCGACATTCGCGGAACTGTACCGCTACTGCTACCACGTCGCCTCGGCCGTGGGCCTGGCGTGCATCCACATCTGGGGCTTCCGCGGCGACCGCGCCCCGGAGTATGCCGAGTCAGCCGGAGTCGCACTGCAACTCACCAACATCCTCCGCGACATCGGCGAAGACCGCGACCGCGGCCGGGTATACCTACCGGTCGACGATCTCAAGCGGTTCGGCTGCGACCCCCAGCGCGTCTGCGACAACCCGACCTGCGAGGCGTTTCAAGAACTGATGCGATTCCAGGCCGACCGGGCCAAGCAGTATTACGATCATTCGCGCCGCCTGGAGTCGTGCCTCGACCCGGCCGGGCGGGCGATCTACTCCGTCCTCTGGGGCACCTATCGGCGGTTGCTCACCCGCATCGAGGCGGCCCGCTTCGACGTATTGACAACACGGGTCCGCGTGCCGACCCGCGAGAAGTGCTGGCTCGTGGCCCGCGCACTGCCTGTCCGCTGGGGGTGGGCGCGTGGCTGAGCGCGTCGTGGTCGTGGGCGGCGGCCTCGCGGGCCTCGCGGCCGCTCAGGCGCTGACACTCGCGGGCCGGCAGGTGACCGTGCTCGAATCCCGGCAACGGCTCGGCGGCCGGGCCGGCTCGTTCACCGACGCCACCACTGGGCAGACGATCGACGCCTGCCAGCACGTCAGCATGGGCTGTTGCGATCAACTGCGGAAGTTCTTCACGACGTTCGGCATCGCCGACTTCTTTGCGCCGCAACCCGAGTTGATCTTCCGAACGGTGGATGGCCGAAAGTCGACCTTCCGCGCCGACCGCCTACCCGCGCCGTTTCATCTCGCGCGCGCGTTTCATCGGCTCCACTACCTCGGCCTGTGGGACCGGCTGACGATCGCTTGGGGGCTGGCGTGCCTGCGGTTCACCTCGACAAAGGTTGACCCGCCCTTCCTGGACTGGCTGCGCCGGCATCATCAGACGCCGAGGGCGATTCAACTGTTCTGGGGGTTGGTTCTGGTCAGTGCCCTGAACGAAACCGTCGACCGTATCGGGTTGCGTTACGCCCGTAAGGTGTTCGTCGATGGGTTTCTCGCCGACCGCGACGCGTTCACAGTGCAACTGCCGACGGTGCCGCTCGACCGGCTTTACGGCACGGAAATGCGGCAATGGTTCGCCGATCGCGGCTGCGAGATCCGGCTCAATGCCGGGGTCACGGGCTTCGAGATGGCCGGCGGCCGGGTGTCGGCCGCGATCCTGCGCGAATGCTCCACGGTGTCCGGTGACACGTTTGTGCTCGCTGTGCCATTCGAACGGTTACCCGGACTTGCGCCCGACGAAGTGTTGAACCGAACTCAGAACTTGAAGAGCTCCCCG
>JAIBBI010000200.1 GCA_019694755.1 Gemmataceae bacterium | reverse complement strand
GCCGACTGCCATTCCAGCTTCATGCTCGCGTCGCCGCCGTTTTCGTAATACTCGACGAGGATCGGGTAGATCTGCCCGGCGACGAGCGAGATCGTGCCCGTGTGCTCGGTGGCCGACTGGTCGACGAACTGGTTGATGATCTGGGTACCGTTCACCGACATCCGCACGCCATCGTCCGACGTGGTGATGAACGTGTAAGTGCCGGTGAAGCGAGGCTGGACATACCCGGTCCACCGGATCGAGAACGTGTCGACCCCGAACCCCGTAATCGGCGCTGCGGTGCCCCAGTTGAAGTTGATCGTCGGATCGACCCGTGTCGAGGTCGTGCCGGTGAAGTTGATGTTGTTGTAATACGTCGCGGCCAGGCCATCGCCCGTGCCGGTGGCGATGCTCGTCACCGTCACGGTGACGTTACTGATCACGGCCTGCCCGCCCGCGTCGCGGATGATGACGTACAGCGAGTACGTGCCGTTCGCGCCGAACGTGGCGACGGTGTTCTTCGCCGCATTGGTGCCGTTGGCGGAGAAACTCACGGCCGCGGGCGGGCTGCCCGAGACGCCCCAGCTATAAGTCAAGGACGCTTCACCACCGTCGTCCGCCCCCAGCACGCTCAGGTTGCTTGTCGTGCCGCTGGCGACGGGGTTCGGTGTGCCCGCTGCCGCGGTGGCCACCGTCGGCACCGCGCCACCAGCCGTACCGACGTAGCGTACCCGGTAGATGTTGCTGCCGGTTGCCGTCGCGCCGGAAGCGCCCGTGTCCTCGTAGAAATCGCTGAAATAGAGCCCGTCCGGCCCGGTCGCGATGGCGACGATCGACGCCCGGCCCGTGCCGTTGTACTTGACCAGCGTCTGCGGCGCGACGGCGAGCTTGCCGGAGCCGTTCAACGTCGTGAGGTCCGTGAACTGTTCGATCGACTTGGCGCGGGACTGCACGCCCGAAGCGTAGGTGCTACCCGACAGCGACACGAACGCCGAGCCGTAAGTGTCGGTGGGGAAGCCCGCGCCGCCGAACGTGGTGGAGTCGACGAAGGTGATGTTGACGGGGGCGGCCGAGGGATTCCAGTTGTACTTCGAGAATGTGGTGATGGCGGTGTCGCTGCCGGACCAGCCGTAGCTCTGGCCCGAGACGAGATCGACCATGCGGTCGACGCCATTGCCATTCTCGACAATCCAGTGCTGGCTCGTGCCCGGCCGCCAGGCCCCGCCGAACGGGTTGCGGTGACCGTAAGTGAAGATGTAGTCGCGGGCGTTGATACCGTTGGCAGCGTTGTAAAGCGGGTTGGCGCCGGCCGGGTCGCCGGTGGCGACGGGCGTGCCGTCCTTGTTCATCCGCAGCACTTTGCCGCGATAGCTGTCGAGGTTCAGGCCGGTCGACGAGTCGAACCCGTCGCCCATATGAACATAAAGCTTGCCGTCCGGGCCGATCGAGACGTTCGAGATCTGGTGCGATTGGCCCTGCGTCTCGGGCTGCATGTTGAGGAGCACGGTCCGCGTCGCCAGCGTGAGCCCGCCGGCCGTACTGACCATCTTCTCGACCTTGGGGTAGTGGTTGGGCGCGCCGGCCGGGGAGCCGTTGTCCCAGAGCATCGAGACATACAGGTTGTACACGTTCGGGTTCACCGAGTCGCGCTCGACGGCCAGGCCCGTGAGTCCTTGCTCGCCGACGCCCGAGATGGGGCCGGTGGGGTTGTAATCGAGCAAACCGGTGGCGAACATGCTCGACGTGCCGTCGCGACGGACGACGCGGATCGAGCCGTAAAGCTCTGTGACGTAATACAGCGGGTCCGACGGGTTCGGGCCGGGGTTCGGCACGAACGCGATGTTGACCGCGAGCCGGAGTCCTGTCTGCACGGGTTCGACGACGTACCCGGGCCGGACGAGCCAGGTCCCCGCTCCCGGCACCGGCGAGGTCGCCGCGGCGGTGGTGAATGTACGCACGGACACGCCGCTGGTCTCGTTGTTCGAGTCGCGATAGCGGACGCGCAACTCGTAGTTTGTTCCCGCGGCCAACTGCGTCTGCCCGGCCAGCGCGCCGACGAAGGTGCCGTCGGCGAAGTCGACGCGGTAAAGCACGAGCGGCGGATTGGCGATGAATCCGGTGGTCCACACTGCGAGCCCGCTGCTCACCTGCCGGATTTCCCACTCGGTCGATTGCCAGGCGTGGCCGTCGGCATCGAAATACTGCCCCGGGTCGGTCTGGATGTTGATGTCGAAGGTGCCGGTGACCTGTCCGTCGAAGAATGGCTCGATGATCGCCGGCGCGGCCGGCGCGGTCGGGGTAATGCGATTTTCGAGGGCGATGACCTGTGGCCGAAATCGGCGCGAAGGGGCTCGACGCATGCAACACTCCCGCGGGCAGTCACGATGAAAAAAACGGACCGCCCCGGCAACGGGACGGCCCTTCATGGTATTCGTAGCCGGGCTGGCCCGCAACGTCCAAACCGGCCCGCACGAATCGCCGGGCCCGACTAGAATACCAGCCCCGGATACCAGTATTGCCGCCCTGTCCGGAGATCCTCATGCGCCGATGGGTACTTTTTTTCGCACTTGCATTTCCAGGCTCATTGCCGGCTCAGGCCCCCGCACCGCTCAACGTGAAGTGGTACGAGGTGAAGGACAAAAAGGTCCAGATCAACCTTTACATGTTCTACTCGCAGACCTGCTCGCACTGCGACAAGGCGATGACATTCGTCAACGCCATGGAAAACCGGCAGCCTTGGATCAAGGTCACGAGGTATGAGGTAACGACATATCCGCAAAACATGGAGTACTACCGGCAGATGGCCCAGTCGATCGGCCAGGTGGCCGGGCAGGTGCCGGCGTTCTTCCACTGCAAGCAACTCGAAATCGGATACATCACCGACGACACCTCCGGCGACCGGCTCGAAAAGGCCCTGATCCGCTGCCGCGACGCCCTTCAGAAGCAACTCGACGCGGCCGAGCAGAAGAAGCAGGAGAAAGAAAAAGAGAGGGAGAAGAAGCCCGGTACCGCGCTGTTGTTCCGAGGGTCGTCGGAGTTCCTGAGCGATGAGCCGGAGTTGGAGCTGCCCCCGCCCGAAGCGCCGAAGGTGGCGGTGCCCGGATGGGGGGAAGTTTCGACGGCAGACATGTCGCTACCGGTGCTGACGATCGTGCTCGGCGGCCTCGACGCGTTCAACCCCTGCGCGTTTTTCGTGCTGATGATCCTGCTCAGCCTGATCCTGCACAGCGGCAGCCGGGGGCGGATGATCCTCGTGGGCGGCGTGTTCGTCGCGATCTCGGGCATCGTGTACTTCCTGTTCATGGCTGCGTGGCTCAATCTGTTCTTCCTGTTCGGGCACATGCGCTGGATCACACTGGCGGCCGGCGTGCTGGCCGTTGTGGTTGCCCTGATCAACATCAAGGACTTCTTCTGGTTCAAGGGCGGCGGCGTGACGCTATCGATCCCCGAGTCGGTGAAGCCGGGCCTGTATCAGCGCATGAACGTGCTGATGCGCGAGGGGAACCTGATTCCGCTCCTCGTCGGCACGGCCGCCCTGGCCTTCGCGACCAACGCCTACGAACTGCTCTGCACGTCCGGACTGCCGCTCGTGTACACCCGCGTGCTCACCCTGCGGGAAATGCCCCCGGCCGGGTTCTACGGTTACCTCGTTCTTTACAACGTCGTCTACGTGTTCCCGTTGTTCCTGATCGTGGTAGCGTTTTCCCTCACACTGTCGAATCACAAGATGACGGAGTACCAGGGCCGCGTCCTGAAGTTGCTTTCGGGAATGATGATGCTCGCACTCGGGGTGCTCCTGATCGCCCGCCCGGACACGTTGAACACGCTCGGCGGCGCGGCCGGGACGCTGGGCATCGCCATCGGCGGCACCGCACTCGTCGCCGTGGCGCATCGCCTGCTCGCGCGCAGTTAGCCGCGACGCGCAGCGGAGCGCTGCAATCGTTCGCGTGACGCCGTTTAGCCTCGTGGTCGTTGCAGCGCTGCGCGTCGCGGCCAACATTTTCTGCTTCCACGTACAATCGACTCTGCTCAACTCGCGCCTGCCGGAGTCCCTGTGATTCGACACCTTATCTCCCTGTTTCTGCTTTTGATCGTGGGTCCTGCCTTCGCGGCCGAGCCGGTCAAGGTGTTCGTCCTGGCCGGGCAGTCCAATATGGAAGGCCAGGCCGTCGTGGACCTCGACGGCAAGAACTACAACGACGGCAAAGGTAACCTCGCGTCGCTGTTCCGCGACCCGGCGAAGATGCCGATGGTCGGACACCTCAAGAACGACAAGGGCGAGTGGGCGACTCGCGACGACGTGTGGGTGCGGTATCAGCGTGAGAAGAAGCCGTTGCTGGCCGGCCCTCTGTCGGTCGGGTTTGCCGTGTATGGTGGCAAAGGGCACTTCGGGCCGGAGTTGCAGTTCGGTCATGTCGTCGGAAACCATTTCGACAATCAGGTGCTGCTCATCAAGACGGCGTGGGGCGGTAAGAGCCTGTACAAGGACTTCCGGCCACCCAATTCCGGCGGCGAGGTCGGGCCTTACTACACGAAGATGCTCGATGAAGTCCGGACCGCGCTGGCCAACCTCAAGACCGACTTTCCCGGCTACCGCGGTCAGGGATACGAGCTGGCAGGATTCGTCTGGTATCACGGCTGGAACGACGGGGTCGACCCCAAGAAGGCCATCCCGGAATACGAGCAGAACCTGGTCAACCTGATCCACGACGTCCGTAAGGAATGGAACGCGCCCAAGCTCCCGGTCGTGGTCGGCGAGTTGACCGGCCCCTGGGTCGAGGCCCCCGGCGCGTGGGCGACGCTCCGCAAGGCACAGGCGGCCGCAGCCCGGCGACCGGAGTTCGCCGGGAATGTCGCGTTCGTCGAGACGCACGACTTCGTGCGCCCGGCCAAAGAGTCGCCCAACCCGGGCCACGGGCACCACGAGTTCGGCAATGCCGAGACGTACTTCCTCGTCGGCGACGCGCTGGGCAAGGCAATGGTCAAGCTTTGTGCATCCCCGACCGGGAAGTAGACTGACGCTTGCCCCTTCCGCGACGACAAGACGGTATCCATGGCAAATGACGACCCGCACGATCTGGGCCGCTTCCTGGCGGCCCAGGATCGCGACGACAACTTCAACGTGGCGATCTCCGAGATCAAGGCCGGCGAGAAGCGATCGCACTGGATCTGGTTCGTCTTCCCGCAGATGGCCGGGCTCGGGTCCAGTGGCTTCGCGCGCCGATACGCCATCCGCAGCGGCGACGAGGCACGGGCGTATCTGGCCCATCCGGTACTTGGGCAACGACTGACGGAGTGTGCGGAAGCCGCCCTCGGCATCGAAGGGCGGTCAGCCTATGACATCTTCGGCTCACCGGACGACCTCAAAGTCCGTTCGTGCGCCACGCTCTTTGGGAGCGTCTCCCCCGCCGGTTCGGTCTTTCAACGCCTGCTCGACAAGTTCTACGCCGGCCAGCGCGATGAGCTGACCGTGGCATTGTTGGTGAAGACTGAAGCTTGAGAATTCGCGGAACCGGCGGTAACATGCGATGGCTGACAGTCGGCAACGGAGGTAACGATGGCAGCGCCAACGGTGAAGCAGGCGGCACGGGAGCTCATCGAGAGATTGCCGGAAGCCGCGACGTGGGACGACCTGGAGTACGAAATCTACGTCCGACGCGCTATCGACGACGGCATCGCAGTCTGCGATGCGGGTGACGTGGTGTCGGTCGAAGAAGTCCGCCGGTCGTACGGTCTGCCGGCGTGAGGGCAGCGCGGCAATTCCCGGACGATCTGCCCGGCGTTTCCTGAGCGCCCGGCTCCTACAATCCTGACATGCCGAGGGATGCGCGAGTCGTTGCCGGATTGACGCGCCGGTTGCTGGCGTGGTTTGATCGGCACCGTCGGCCGTTGCCCTGGCGGGCCGACCGCGATCCGTACCGCATCTGGGTCAGCGAGGTCATGCTCCAGCAGACCACCGTCGCGGCGGTGATTCCCTACTTCGAGCGGTTCCTCGCCGCGTTCCCCACCGTGCAAGACCTGGCCGCTGCGAGCGAACACGATGTCCTGCACCTCTGGCAGGGGCTCGGCTATTACCGCCGGGCCCGGCACCTGCATGCCGCGGCCAAGGTACTCGCTCAGTATGAGTCGTTGCCGGACGACCCGGAGGTCTGGGCCGGCCTG
>JAIBBI010000054.1 GCA_019694755.1 Gemmataceae bacterium | reverse complement strand
AAAGACAAGCATTGATGTATCGTTCGAAGACGGCGAGATGGTCATCCTCGGCACGGAGTATGCCGGCGAGATGAAGAAGGGCGTCTTCACGATCATGAACTACCTGATGCCGAAGCGGGGCGTGCTGTCGATGCACTGCTCGGCGACGGCCGACCCGAAATCCAACCGCTCCAGCCTGCTCTTCGGTCTCTCGGGCACGGGCAAGACCACTCTCTCTGCCGACCCCAAGCGATTGCTCATCGGCGACGACGAACACTGCTGGAGCGATGAAGGAATCTTCAATATCGAGGGCGGGTGCTACGCCAAGACGATCGACCTGACGGCCGAGAAGGAACCGGACATCTTCCAGGCCCTCCGCTTCGGCGCGGTGATGGAGAATGTCGTACTCGACGAGGAAGACCGCTGCACGCGGTTTGAAGACAAGAGCATCACCGAAAACACCCGCGGTGCGTACCCGATCGAGTACATCCGGAACGCGAAGATACCTTGCGTCGCCGGTCACCCGACCGACGCGATCTTCCTGACCTGCGACGCGTTCGGCGTGCTGCCGCCCGTCTCCCGGCTTTCGCCCGCACAGGCGATGTACCACTTCATCAGTGGTTACACGGCCAAGGTCGCAGGCACCGAGGTCGGCGTGACCGAGCCGCAAGCGACGTTCTCGCCGTGCTTTGGCGGCCCGTTCCTCGTCTGGCACCCGGCCAAGTACGCCGAACTGCTTGCCGAAAAGATGAAACAGCACAACACTCGCGTCTGGCTGGTGAATACCGGCTGGTCGGGCGGCGGCTACGGCGTCGGGGCGAGAATGAAGTTGAGCGTAACGCGGTCGATCGTCGATGCCATTCACTCGGGCGCGCTGGCCGATGTAGCCACCCAGCCCGACCCGGTGTTCGGCGTTTCCGTCCCGGTCAGCGCGCCGGGCGTCCCCGCCGAACTGCTCCAGCCGAAGGGCACGTGGGCCGACCCGGCCGCGTATGATGCCTCCGCGAAGAAGCTGGCCGGCCTGTTTATCAACAACTTCAAGCAGTACGAGTCCGTCGCTTCGCCCGAAGTTCGGGCGGCCGGACCGAAGGCCTGACCGGGATTGATCCGACCCTGCGGGGGATGGCAATGCGAATAGTTCCCTGCGGGGCGGCCGGCGAGGTGACCGGTTCGGCTTACCTCGTCGAAACCGGCAAGTCCCGCGTGCTCGTCGATTGCGGCATGTTTCAGGGCGCGGGCGCGACCGAAAAGCGCAACGCCGACCTCGGACCGATCGACCCGGCCCGGCTTGACGCCGTCGTCCTCACGCACGCCCACCTTGACCACACCGGCCGGCTGCCGCTGCTCACGGCCCGCGGCTTTCGCGGCAGCGTCTATTGCACGCCGGCGACGGAAGACTTCACGCGCATCATCCTCCTCGACTCGGCCCACATTCAGGAAAGCGACGCCGAGCGGGCAAACCGCAAGCGGCCTCACGATCGGCCGGTGGTCCCGCTGTACACCCGGGCCGATGTCGACAAGCTCAACCCGCTCTTCGAGCCGACCCCCCTCAAAAAGGTCATCACTGTAGCGCCTGGCGTTCAGGTGATGTTCCGCGAGGCCGGCCACATCCTCGGATCGACCAGCATCGACATGATGATCGATGGCGGCCCGACGATTGCGTTTTCCGGGGATCTGGGCCCGCTCAACAGCCCGATCCTCAACGACTACGACCCGCCACTCAAAGCCGACATCGTGTTCCAGGAATCGACCTACGGGGGTCGCGAACACCGGCCTCTGGCCGAAACAGTCGCCGAGTTCCGCGGCATCCTGCGCGACGCGGTGGCGCAGAACAAGAAGCTGCTGATCCCTGCTTTCGCCATTGGCCGGTCGCAGCAGGTGATCTACCACATTGCCGAGGCGGTCCGCGACGGCGTCATTCCGCCGCTGCCCATCTACCTCGACAGCCCGATGGCCGTCGAGGCGACGCAGTGTTACGGAAAGCACCGCAATCTGTTCGATGCCGAGGCCAAGGCGCACGAGGCCAGCGAAGACCTGAAGCCGACGCTCGACCGTCTCGAGTTCGTCCGCTCGCCGGATGAATCCCGTGCGCTGAACGAGTTATCCGGTCCGATGGTGATCATCGCCGGGTCGGGTATGTGCGACGGCGGGCGGATCGTGCATCACCTGCGTAACAACATCGACAAGCCGAATACCGCCGTGGTCATTGTCGGCTATCAATCAGCCGGGAGCCTCGGGCAGCGGATTGCGCTTGGAGCGAAGCGGGTGCGGATCCTCGGCCGGGAGCTCAACGTGCGTGCGTCCGTGCATACCATCGGTGGGTTTTCGGGCCACGCCGGGCAGAAGGACCTGATGAAGTGGGCGGAGCGACTGGCGGCCGGCAAACCCCGCTGGTATCTGACTCACGGCGAAGATGACGCCCGGACCGCCCTGATGCTTCTGCTCGAAGAGCGGTTCGGCCTTCGAGTCCGCCTGCCCCGGCTGTACGATAACATTGAGTTCTGAGTCGGTCGGCCCATGCGCAACGGGCCGGGACGTGGGAATCGCAACACCATGAATACTGATCTGACCCGCCGGTCCATTCTCGGCCTCCTCGCGGCACTGCCCTTCGCCCCGCATGCGATCGCCGGCCAGGGAGACTGGCCGGGCGATAACGAGTGGAAGATGGTGCCACCGGGCACCAATGTGGTCCTGGTCGGAGACGTGCGGGCGCTTTACCAGTCGCCGATCGGCCAGCGACTCGGCTGGGCCCGGCGATTCTCCGAGTCGCAGCATGCCGGGCTCGGCTCCCTACCACCGACCGTGGATCACGTCCTGATCGCAGGGCAATTCGATTACGGCACACTCCAGACCCAATGGCTGATGGGGCTCATCAGGTCGAACTGGCTGATCACGCTCGGTGACGTTGCCAAGGCCGAGGGGAGCACGATCGGCTCCGTGGCTGATCGCTCGGCTGTGCTCTCGCGGCGCGACGCCTACTTCGCGTCGGTCGGCGACCGGCTCCTCGCTGTGTTCGCTCCGGCCGACCGCCAGGCGTTTGCCCGCTGGCTGCGTACGGCGACGGCGGCCGGCTTCCCCAAGTCAAACGAGTACCTTCACGCCGCGGCCGCGGCCGACCGCAAGGCGCACCTCGTCATTGCGGCCGACCTCGTCGACGTCGTCGATCCCGGCCCCGCTCGCGACTTCCTCGGCAACCTGCCGACCGCTCGCAACAACCGGCTCAACGCAGCCGACCTCGTCCGACTATTTACCAGCATTCGCGGATTCCGCCTGGAAGTGACCGCGACCGACAACCTCAACAGCAAACTGACGATCGACTTCGCCAACCCCGTCGGCAACCTCGGCCGGCATTTGCCGGAACTGATCGACGATATCATGGCCGCCAGCGGGGCGGGTCTCGACGACATGAAGGACTGGACCGGTACGGCCGGCGACAGGTCGGTCACGTTCGAAGGCAAGTTGTCGCCCGGCGGGCTCAACCACCTGTTGATCATGTTCGAGTTGCCCGGCGGACCGAGCCAGCCGCCCCGTGAACCCCCGGCCGAAGGTGCTCGCGCCAGCGGCGTCGCGACGCTCCGATATTTCCGGTCGCTCAACGACCTGCTCACCGAGCTTCGCGGCGTCCGGTTCATGGACAACTACGAACGCTATGCCATGTGGTTCGACCGGTATGCCGGCAAGATCGATCAACTGCCGACGGATCAGGTCGACTCGGAACTGGCCTCGTTCGGCTATCACCTTGCCGTCAAGCTCCGAGCCATTGCCGGGTCCCTGCGCGGTGTGCCGCTCAGGACCAACGAGATCGGCGAAGGCGCGTACGCATTTATCAGCGGCGGCGGTGGCGGCTGGGGCCGAAACCGCTGGGGTATGGTGGGCGGCGTACAGACAAACGTTCCCGAAGCCCGACAGCAGATTGCCCAGGTCGTCCGCGAAAACAAGGAAGCCCGCGATCAGGCCTGGCAGAAGATTGACGCGGAGATTTCCCGGTTCCGCCAGGAGCTGACAAGGAAGTACAATCTGGTGTTCTGATCGCGGCCCACGCCAACCCTGGTAGGTCATGCCGTTCGTGCTCGAATCCCCGGTGAGACCGATCGACCTCGCCGGTCGACTCGGCCTGCTGCGCCGCCGGCTTCGGTCCATCTCCGTCGTCACCGGGTTGCTGTCGATTGCCACCGTCGCGATCGGCGGCCTGACCATTCTCTTCGTGGCCGACCGGCTGCTGAATCTGCCCTCGCCCGTCCGCGCAGTCGGCCTGGTGCTCGGGCTGGCAAGTCTCGCCATCGCATTTCGCGAGTGGATCGTTCGCCCCTGGCAGTCGGCCGGCGACGACCGCATGCTGGCCCGGCTCGTCGAAGCCCGCGTGCCCGGCCTGCACGATACGCTCGCCAGCAGTCTCACATTTACCGAAGACGGCTCTCCCGAGCTTCGCGAAGCGACCAGGCTCTTTGCGGTTCGTCGGACACGTTCGATGGATTTCACCGACTTCGCCGATGGCGCCGCCGTCACCCGGTCCTTGTGGCCCTGCGCGGCCGCGGTCGCGGTTCTGCTCTTCGCCTGGCCCGGTGCCGTCGGGTTCGCACGGCTTTTCGATCCGTACGGGAATCACGCCTGGCCCACCCGAACGCGAATCGACGTGCAAGCCCCCGCGACGATCGCCCGGGGCGAGGCGTTTCCGCTGTCGATCCGTGTATCGGGGGAAAAGCCGGATCGGCTCGCGCTGAGCTTCCAACTCGACAACGCGCCGATCGTCGAGTTGCCGTTCGCGGTCGACTCGGACACGCTGAGATTGCAACTGGAACCTGCCCGCGTGCCGCGCAATTTCCGCTGGCGTTTGACGGCCGGGGATACCACGACGCCGTGGGCCGCGGTCGCCGTCCAGGTGCCGCCGGAACTGGTCGCGATCGACGGCCGACCGTCGCCACGCGGGCATGTCGAGCCGCCTGCTTACACGTTGTTACCGCGACGCGATCTTCCGGACGGCGCCGGGACCGTCGAGGGGGTCCTCGGCTCAGTTGTTACACTTCGGGCTGCGGTTGACCGGCCCGTCGTGCGGGCATCGCTCACCCCCCAATCCAACGACCCGCGCACGGTAGCGGGACTGCTTGCGCTCGGGATCTGTGATGCGGGCGGCAGCGCGGGTTTCGGCGCGGTGGCGGGCCTGGCTGCGGTCACCGCTCCGGTGCCGGCTCGGATATCGGACTCGGGTTTGCGGTTCGAGATTGCATTCACTCCCTTGTTAACCGGGTTGGCCGAGTTGAATTGGGTCGACGCTGCCGGGCTGGCCGGCCGACGAACGATCGAACTGCGAGTGTTGCCTGACCCCGCGCCCGTCGTCGTGTTGGAGCAACCCGTGGCCGGCGGCGACGGCTTGGAGTTACTCCCCGAGGCCGAGTTTAGATTGCAGGCCATCATCGATGATCCGGTCTATGCCGTCCGCCGCGTGCGGCTCGAATACCGGAAGCCGGACGCGACTAACTGGCGGGAGATTCCGCTCTTCGACGGCGAGAAGCTTGCTGCGACGCTTGGCGGCATGCTGACGTCGCTGCCGGTGAGCGGGCCGACGTTGCGTCCGGCTCACGTGCCGGTCGACAGGGTCGTACGTGTTGCGGACTTGAAAAACTCCGCCGGAAAGGCTCCCGTGGCGGGAGACACAATCGTTCTCACCGTCGCAGCGGACGATTATGACGATGTGTCGCCGTCCAAGCCTGCGGGTCGGAGCATCGAAGTCGAACTCAAGATCATCACCCGGGAACGACTCGAAGCCAAGCAGGCCCGGGCCCGCGCCGCCATCGCGAAGTCGCTCGACGAATTACTGTCACTTCAATCGGCCGCGCGGGAGCAGGCCGTCGCGGCCGAGAATCAGCGACGGGCGACGGGTCAGCTCAGCCCCGCCGACCGCGACAAACTCGCCCGGGCTGAATCGCTTCAACAACAAATTCGCGACCGGCTCGGGGATGAGCGCGACGGGCTCCGGGCTGAGGTTAACCGGTATGTCCAGTCGCTGCGCGACAATCCGGGAGCCGGCTCGACTTCACGATCGAACGCGGAACAATTGGCGAACGAACTCAACAGTCTCACTCGCGATGTGCTGGAACCGGTCCCCGGTTTGCTCAACTCCGCACGGGCGGAAGCGGGGCCGGTGCCTCCGGGCGAACGCGGCGACGGGCCGTTGCCCGAGGCCGTGCGCCGGCAGAAGACGGCCATCGATCAATTCCGCGATCTATTCGACCGCGTGCTGACGGGGCAGGAATTGTCGTCGATGCGGGCGGAGGCGGGATCACTTGCCGCGGCCCAGGAGCAACTTCAGCGAGGGCGTGCGGCGGCGGCAAAAACGGTGCCGCCGGGCGCCGAGCCTGAGAAGCTCGCCATTTCCGACCGCGAGTTGCTGAAAAAGCTTCAAGACGAGCAGGAGCAGTTGTCCGGGCGTGCGGCTGAACTGGAGCGGCGCATCGCCGCTCGGGCCAGCGGCGCGGCCGAGGCCGCCCGCGCTGCACAACTGAAGGCCCGCGAGCTTGAGGACGCCGCCGACCACGAGAAAAACCCGCGAGTCTCCGGCGAATTGCGCCGCGACCAATACAAGTTGCAGGACAAGGCTGATGCACTTAAGGCCGAAGCCGAAGCGATGGCGACCGCGCAGGCCACGCTGAAGTCGGCGCCGCAATCGATCGCCGGCGCGATGAATGAGGCGGCAAACTCGCTGGGCCGCAACAAGCTCGGTGAGGCTGAGCGTGCTCAGGATACCGCGGGGCAACTTCTCAATGAGGTCCGAGGGGCTCTTCGCGATGCCGAGCGACCTGCCGAGGGCGAGCGACTGCTGAAAGAGCGGCAACGGTCCGAGCAAGCGGTGAACGATCTTGTCCGCGGCCAGGAAAAACTGCAGGACCGGACGCTGGCGGCCGAGCGGGATGTGGATCAGTTATCGAAAAAGAAGGCCCTGCAGGAGTTGGCGCGCGATCAGCAGGAGATGGCCGAGCGCACGGAGGAGCAAGCTCGGCAACTCCGCCGGGAGGGACAGGATGAAACGGCTCGCGCTCTGGAGCGCGCGGCCGCGGACATGGAGCAGGCACGGCAGCAATTGGAGCGGGGCCGACCTGCTGCCGCGGAGCAGGATGACGCCTTGGAGAAGCTCGACAAGGCGGCCGACCAGACCGCCCGCGACCGCCGACAAACCGAAGAAAAGCTGCGCCGCGAGCAGATGGTCCGACTCGCCGATCGCGTGAAAGGGTTGCAGGCCCGGCACGAATCGCTGGCCGCCGAGCGCGACCGGGTGTTCCAGGCGGCGAGTTCCGCCCGAGCGTGGTCACGAGCCTTGCAGCGAAGTCTCGCCGACATGGGCGAGGGGAACTCGGCACTCTCGAAAGACCTGGGCGGTCTCGCGGAAAAGCAACTCGCGCCTTACCGGACTCTTCGGATGATTGCCGAGCGGGCAGCCGACTCGCTGGCCGACGTATCCGCGGCAGTCGAAGATGCGCGGGCGGAGGGCTTGACCGTCGATCGCGTGGAGGAAGATCGTGCCGCCATCCGCAGCGCACAGGAGCGTGCGGGCAAACTGCTCTCGATGCTGGCAGCAGCCGTCGAGCCGCCGAAAGAGGAATCGGGCGAGGCGCCGGCCGGCGGTCAGTCCGGCGGGTCGTCGCAGCAGCCGGGCGGGAACTCGGAGGCACCGGAGGGCGATAATGTCACCGTCGCGGCGCAGTTGAAGGTGTTGCGCGACTTGCAGGCCGAGTTGCTGGAGCGGACAATGGCACTGGCCAAACTCCCGGCCGACGAATCCAAATGGTCTCCGGCCCAGAAGCGGGCGCTCGAAAAGGTCCGCCGCGAGCAGGCCGAGCTGGCCGAGTTGCTGGCCGAGTTGGGGGACGAATTGGGCAAAGGTAAGCCATGATTCTGTCGTTACTGATGATGGTCGCCGTCGCAGACGACCCGGTGGGTCCGGCTCCGCCGTGGGAGAAGCCGCCCGTGCAGCGCACGGAGCAGGACGATCCGGAGACATTGCGCCGGCGTGGCGAACAGGCGATGAAGGCGGCCGAGGAGCAACTCCGTAAACGAAAATTGGCGGACGGGGCGACGAAAGAGCAGCGGCAGGCGATTGAGGATCTGGACAAGTTGCTCAAGGCGCTTCAGATGCCGCCATCGAATAGCGGCGCGGGAGGTCAGCCGCCGCCGAACTCCGCGGCTCAGCCACCGGGCAACAGTCCCGACGACTCGCGACAACAGCAATCGGGCGGCAGACAGATCGGCGGCGGGTCGCGGACCAACCAGCGGCCGCCAGACTCTCTACCCCAGGCCGGCGGTGGCTCGGCCGGGCGAGAACGACAGAAGAATGAACAATCGCCGGGCGCATCCCCGCAAGGCAGTGGCAAGGCTCGCGAACGCCGCGGTAATAGATCGCAAAACACCAACAACGATGCCGGGCGGGACCCGGCTCAGGGCAAAGCCAGCCCGAATGGCCCGCCGATGCCTAACGCGGCGAGTGGTGACCGCCCCGGCGATGCCGACGGTAATCCTGGCGCGAATCCCGATCAGGCCCGGGGGGCGAAGATGGCCCGGCCGCGCGACGGCGCCCCCGATACGCTCGGCGAACTGAGCCGGGATGTCTGGGGCCACTTGCCCGAGTCACTCCGGCAAGAGGTCGATCATTACTACAAGGAACGGTTTATGCCGCGGTATCAGGAACTGATCCGGCAGTATTACTCGAAGCTCGCGGAAGCGGAGCGGGCCGGCCCGAAGAAATGACCATGACCTCGTTGAATCGGCGGACGTTTCTGACGACCCTGGCCGTCTGCGCGTCCGGCGCGGGACCGGCCGACAAAGCAGTCACACCCGATCATATCACCCCCGAGACGCAAAAGGCCATCGACAAGGGCCTGGCCTATCTCGCCAGGTCGCAGGCGGCCGACGGGTCGTACGGCGATCGACCCGCGCTCCAGCGCAACGTCGCACTGACCGCGCTCGGCGGCCTGGCGTTCATGGCCGGCGGGCACGTTCCTGGAAAAGGGGCGTACGGGTCCAACGTCACGCGGGCCATTGAATTCGTGCTCGCACAGGAGAGCCGGACCGTGCCGGGTTTCCTCTGGCACGAAGTTCAGTCGACCCATGGGCCGATGTACAGCCACGGGTTCGGCACGATGTTCATCGCTGAGGCGTACGGCCTCGTCGACGACACCGCGCTTTCCAGCCGAATGCGGGCCACGCTCGAGCGCGCCGTCCGGCTGATCCTTAACAGCCAGAACGAACACGGCGGATGGCGGTATCGGCCGGTGCGCGAAGGGGATGACGTTTCCGTCACCATTTGCCAGATCATGGCGCTGCGATCGGCCCGCAACGCGGGGCTCACGGTGCCGAAGCAGGCGGCCGACAAGTGCGCCGCATACGTGCGGGCCTGCCAGGCACAGAACGGTGGCTTCAACTACTTCAAGCAGGGGGGCGGCACGGCATTCCCGCGTTCTGCTGCCGGACTCTGTGCACTTTACTCGGCCGGGCAGTACCAGGGCCGTGAAATCGATCGGGCACTGAGCTACCTGAAGCAGTTCAAGCCGGGCCGATCGGGCCGGCGCGAACCGACAGACAACCACTATTACTACGGTCACTATTACGCGGCCCAGGCATTCTGGACGGCGGGCGAACCGCATTGGTCGGACTGGTTCCCTGCGGTGCGTGACGACCTGACGCTCCGCGGCCTCCAGCGATCGGACGGCGCGTGGATGGACGCGTACTTCGGGCAGGACTACGCCACTTCGCTGGCCTGCATCACTTTGCAGATTCCAAACAACTACCTGCCGATCCTGCAGAAGTAACGGTTAACGGGGAACGTCGCATGAAACTTGCGGACCGGGTGCGGGACTTTACCGAGAGCGTGATCCGGGAGACGACCCGATTGGCCAACGCGCACGGCGCCGTCAATCTGGGACAGGGGATGCCCGACTTCGATCCGCCACCGGAGATGCTGGCGGCGGCCGAGCGGGCGCTGGCCGGTGGCTACAACCAGTATGCCGTCACCTGGGGCATCGCACCGCTCCGCCAGGCGATCGCGGCGAAGGCGAGAGAGTTTAACGGCATCGATTGCGACCCGGACGCCCACCTGACCGTTTGCTGCGGCGCGACGGAATCGATGATCGCGGCCATGCTGGCGATCGTCGACCCCGGCGACGAGGTCGTGGTGTTTCAGCCGTACTACGAGAACTACGGCCCCGACGCGCAGCTCAGCGGAGCGAAGCCTGTCTGGGTGGATCTTCATCCGCCGGAATGGTCGATCGATCCGGACGAGTTGCGTCGTGCGTTCTCGAAGAAGACGCGGGCGATCATCGTCAACACGCCGAACAATCCGACGGGCAAGGTTTTCACCCGGGCAGAGCTGGAGTTGATCGCGGGCCTGTGCCGGGAGTTCGATTGCTACGCCATCACCGACGAGATTTACGAACACATCATCTACTGCGACACGCCCCACATCAGCCTGGCATCGCTGCCCGGAATGGCCGACAGGACCATCACGATCAGCGGCCTGTCGAAGACGTTTTCCTGCACCGGTTGGCGGCTGGGCTACTGCCTGGCTTCACCCGCACTCACCGGGGCGATCCGTAAGGTCCACGACTTTCTCACGGTCGGTGCACCGCATCCGCTTCAGGTGGCGGCGACGGTGGCGTATTCGCTGCCGCGGGAGTATTACGACAAGCTGACCGTCGACTATCGGCGGCGGAGGGGCATCCTGCTCGACTACCTCCGCGAGGCGGGATTTCAGTTTCACGACCCGGACGGGGCGTATTACGTGATGGCCGACGCGGCCGACCTCGGATGCGCGCACGACGTGGAGTTCGTGAAGATGCTGGTGAGCCAGGTCGGCATCGCCGGAGTTCCCGGCTCCAGCTTTTATGCCCCGCCGGAACGGGGCAGGTCAAAAGTCAGGTTTATGTGGGCCAAGAAAGACGACACTCTTCACGAGTTCGGCAAGCGGCTGCGGAAGTGGCGAACTCAATAAGTCGAATAACCCCGCGACGAACCAAACCTTCACGTCAGTCGGAATGACCGAAGGAATCTCCCTCGGCCTATCAAGCCCCGCGATTCAAGCTCCCCCGTGCAGCTTCTTGACTCGCCGGGCGGCGATGCGGTCGACGAGGCGTGGGAAGAAGCGGCTGACGAATACGAATAGCTTCCCCTGAAATGTAAACGTCACTTCCTTCTTGCCGCGTTCGATGGCGTTGAGTGTCAGGCGGGCGGCCTCGGCCGCGGTCATTCCGCGGAGGTGGTCGACCTGCAGCTTACTCTTCCTTTCAATCATGTTTTTCGGGAAGTTGGTCTGCGTCAGCCCGGGATTGACGATGATCACGTCGATGCCGTAGAGGCTGAGCTCACCTCGGAGGCACTCGCTCAAGCCTTGTACTGCGAACTTGCTGGCGGAGTATTCGCTTCGGCCCGGCAGGCCGCGCTTGCCGACAATCGACGAGATGTTGACGAGGGCCGGTGACTGGCCCTGCTTCAGCATCGGAATGGCCAGGCGTGTCAGCTCGGCGAGGCCGAAAAAGTTGACCTCGAAGATGTTCCGCAGGCGGGCTTCGTCGGCATCGGCGAAATGGCCGGTCGCACCGATGCCGGCGTTGTTGAGCAGTACGTCGAGGCCGCCGAACCGCTGTTTCATGGCGTCGAGCATAGCGACGCGGTCAGTCGGGCTGGTGACATCGGCCACCAGCGTTTCGATGGCTCCGCCCGCGTTCTTCACCGAGGCGGTCAGTTCTTTCAGCAGGGCCTCGTTGCGGGCCACTGCCAGGACCTTCGCGCCGCGTGCAACTGCCTGTTGGGCGAGTTCGTTGCCGATGCCCTGCGAGGCACCGGTGACGAGGACGCGCAATCCGGAAAAAGACCTCCGTGCCATGACCACCTCGTGAAATGTGCCCGTTCCTTCAGATTACACGCAGGCGGCAGGGCCGGCCCGCAATGGCAGCGCTAACGCACGTTGACAGAGATCGGGATCACATGGTTGATCTGATAAGTCCGCCGATCGCCGTCGCGGGTAAGAGGTTGGCTCAATCCGTTGGAATCGGTTGCCCGGGACATGAGGGTGATCCGGTCGCGGCCGAGCGCGGGCAGTTCCATCGACCACGCAACCCATTCGAACGGTCGGGCCTCGCCGAGCAGCCGGGCCCGCTGCCAGGTCGTGCCGCCGTCCGCACTCACATCGACGTGGGCGACGGCCTGCTCCCCGGCCCACGCCAGGCCGCGGACCGTAGTCGAGTTGATATCTTGCCGGTCGGTCGGCGACGTGATAACGGATTTCACGCGCATCGCGGTGATCGGGACGAGCGTGGGGATTCCGTTGACGCGGTCGAACTGGCTGTAGTCCATCGTCTGCCAGTAGCCCTGGAACGGCTTGTCGGCGACGATGATCCGGGTGAGCCATTTGACTCCGGCCATGCCGTACCATCCGCCGACGACGGCCCGGAGCGGTGCGCCATGGTGGGCGGTGAGCGGCTTGCCGTTCATCTCGAGGGCCAGAAGAGTTTCAGGCTTCATCGCTTTCGAGATTGGCAGGCTGCGGGCATATGTGATGATGCCGGGCGACTTCGGTTCGTCGGCGTGGGTGCCCGAGTCGGCCCCTTCGAGCACGACCTCGACGGCGGAATTGCGGACGCCTGCCCGCTCCAGCACGGCCGCGAGCGGGATGCCCGTCCAGCTCGCCTGCCCCACCGCGCCGTTGGCCCAATTCACGCCACGGACCTTGGGCGTGAGGTAAACCCGGCTGTTGCCGGCACACTCGATGGCAATCTTGCGAGTTACCGTCGGGAGCTTGCGCAACTCGGTGAGAGTGAACGATTGCGGTTTTTCGACTGCTCCCTCGACGACCAGTCGCCAGGCGTTCATGTCGACGTGGGGTACGGGGAAGTGGCTGCGGATAAAGTGGCACTGATCGCCCTGAGGCGTGCCGAGAACATGCGTTGGGGTCTCGGCATTAAGCGGATCAAACTCGCGGACGATGGGGGCCGGCGCGGGCTCCGTGGATTCTGCCGGTGCACCGGCCACTGTGCCGACGGCGGCCGTCGTCAGGAATTCACGTCGAGTCGCCATGAGTCCTAGACCTTTCGAGGGATCAATTCGAGACACAGGAGTTCACTCTTGCCGCGAAGGTAAAGCCGCCCGTCACTCAGCACGGGAGGGGCCCAGCAGTAGTGCTGGAGTTGGCGCGAACCTTTCGCGCCGAGATCGATGCGCCCGAGTTCTTCGTATCTCGCGGGGTTCACGTTGACCCGCAGGAGCAGTCCGAATTCCGAAAGGACGATCAGATTGCCGTCGACGCCGATGAGCGTCGTGCGGGCCAGGCCGGGCTCGCGCCATTTCACCGTTCCGGTCGCCCAATCCACGCATCGAAGCTCGGCGTTCGACGAATGTCGGCCGCTGCACGCGAACAGGTGTTCCCCGGCGAGGATGGGCCGGGCCCAGTGGCATTGCAGCGACGGGTTTCGCCCCTTGTCGCGGTCCGACCACACGACGCCGAACCCGCCGGGCTGCAGCCGTAGTAGTGCGGAGCCTGGGCCATATGTCTCGCTGATGAATACCTCGTTACCGCGGACCACGGGGTTGGCCGCGTTGACGCTGTCGAGTACCGGCGCTCGCCAGGCGAAGTACCGATCTGTCCTGCCGTTTTTCGGGTCGAACCCGATCAGCCCGGCCCTCGCGAAGTAATAGCCGTGCCGGGCGCCGTTTTGATCGACTACAAACGGGCTGGAATACGCGGCCAGGTCGTCGCCGGACTTCCAGACTTCTTTGCCGGTGCTGACATCGAATGCGGCGATCGCGGAGCCATTGGCTCGCAACGCCATGAAGTTTTCGGGCTCAGGGCCGGACGGGCTGCCGCCGACCGCAACGATGAGTCGATCTCCTTCGACCCAGGGAGTGCTCCCCGCACCGAAGAAATTCTGCACGACGTTGTACTGCTTCGTGGTGTCGACCCGCCAGAGTTCCTTCCCGGTGTCGGCGGCGAAGGCGGCGAGGACTCCCTCGGGCCCAAAGACGAACACCCGACCATTTGCGACGACCGGACTCGTTCGTGGCCCGCCATCGAAGCCGAGCCGATCGACATAGTCGGTCACGTAGGAAGCGGTCCAAATGGTTGTCGCGTCGTCGGCCCGGACGCAACGCAGGCGGGCCGTAGCTCCGACGCGGTCGAAAAGGAACAGTCGGCCCGCAACGACCGCGGGGCCGGTATAGCCTTCGCCCGCGGACAGCGACCAAAGTTTTTTCGGCGGCCAGACGATGCCGCGTTCGGGCGAAGTCAGGTCCTGATTCGGTCCGAGAAACCCGGGCCAGTCGGCGGCGACGGTCGTCAGGGCCGCAATGGCGAAGAAGATGCGGTGGATCATGGGGCTTTGAACAGATCGGTGAAGGCAAAGGTCTCGCCGTCGAAAAGCCCTCGGTCGCTCAGCTTGAGTCGGGGAATCACCAACAGGGCCATGAAGCTCAGTGTCATGTACGGGGCGCCGAGCGTCGAGCCGAGTCGGCGGGCGGCAGCATCGAGTCGGGCGTAGCCGACGGCGATAGCCTCGCCGTCGCGACTCATCAGGCCTGCGACCTCGAGGGGCAGCGTATCGCAAGTGTCGCCATCGACAATCGCCAGTCCGCCCTGCGCATCGACGAGGGCGGCCACCGCACGGGCCAGCGAAGCGTCATCCGCGCCGACCGCGACGATATTGTGCGAATCATGCGCGACGCTGCCGGCAATCGCACCGCGGGTCAAACCGAATCCGCGGATGAAGCCTATTGCTGGCGGAGCTGGTGCATACCGGTTGATGACGGCGATCTTCAGCAGATCACGACCCGGATCGGCGACGGCGTGGTCGCCCTTGATCGTTGCGGGGAACTCGACGAGGTCGGTGACCAATTGCCCGTCGCGAGCTCCGATGACGCGAAGAAAAGGACCGCGGGCGGGCACGCGAAACGCTTCGATCGGCGGGGCCACGGTGGCAAATCGATTGGGCGCGAGGCAATCGACCCGGGCAATCCGTGTCGTGCCGGCGGAGAAGACGCACTGCCCCGCAATCCAGGTTTCCCGAACGCAGAATTCGGCGAGATCGGTCACGATGATGAAGTCGGCCGGGTCACCGACGCGGAGTTGGCCGACGGGCAACTGGTAATGATCCACGGGATTCCGGCACGCAGCACGCAATACTTCGAACAGATCCGCTCCGCCGGCGATCGCCCGCGAGACGAGTCGATTGATGTGACCGACTGCCAGCGCGTCGGGGTGCAGGTCGTCGCTGCAGAACATGCAGCGGTCCGGATGGGAGTGGAGTAACGGCTCCAGGGCGGCGAAGTTGCGGGCGGCGGAACCTTCGCGGATGAGGATCTTCATGCCCGCGGCGATTTTGTCGAGCGCCTCATCAAGCGTCACGCATTCGTGATCGGTGGTGATACCGGCCGCAGCGTAGCGGGCAGCCGTGTCTCCGCGCAGGCCGGGGGCGTGGCCGTCGACCGGCTTGCCGAACTTGCGGGCCGCGGCAATCTTGGCGAGCAGGTCCGGGTCGCCCGCCAACACGCCCGGGTAGTTCATGACTTCGGAAAGGTAGCCGACCTCGCCGAGGGCAAAAAGTTCGTGGACGTCGGCCGGGGTGACTGTCGCGCCCGCAGTTTCGAAACAAGTGGCCGGCACGCAGGACGGCGCGCCCCAGCAGAACTTGAAGGGCGTTCGGGCACCGTTCTCGCGCATGAAGCGGACGCCGTCGACGCCAAGGACGTTGGCGATTTCGTGCGGGTCGCTCACGGTGCCGACCGTTCCATGGCGGACGGCAAACCGGGCGAACTCCGACGGCACCATCATCGAGCTTTCGACGTGGACGTGCGCGTCCACAAACCCGGGGAGGGCAAACCCGTCCGCCGAGGCGGTCGGCGCGATATCGGCAATCCGGCCGTCGACGATCCGCACCGTCGATGGGGCGATCCGGCGGGCGTCCAGGTCGACAATATGAGCGTTGATAGTGACAGATTCTGTCATCCCGGCCTCTCAGTCGATGAGCATCATGATACTCGGTCGGAACCCCGGGTCTGACGGATCGGCCGATCGGAAGGGGTGAAATTGGTGCTATGGTGAATCGAGGTCCTCGGCGCGGGTTCCCCCGGGACGTACGATACACGCATCCATTTGTCTGGGAGCATTATCTCATGGTTCGGCTGTTTGATCGGTTGCGAAAGGTCCGTCCGCAGGCGAAAAGGTCGCGGCTGAGGCTGACATCGCTGGAGGGCCGTGCGGTGCCGGCCACGCTCGTCGTCAACGCCCTGACGGATTCCGGGTCGGGCAGCGGGCTCTCGGGCGATCTGCGTTACTGCATCAACACCGCAACGGCCGGCGACGTCATCAACTTCAGCAATACGCTATTTGCGACGCCGCAGACCATCAGCGTCGGCAGTCAGCTTTCTGTGGCCGCGAGCATTTCCATTGCCGGGCCGGGGTTCGATGGTTCGGGCAATCCGCTGGTCACGATTCAAAACGTGGCCTCGGCGGGGGCCAATAGCCGGGTGCTGAGTATCGCCTCCGCGCTGAACGTGACACTCGCGGGTGTCACGATCACCGGCGGCAATGTGAATTCGTTTGGATACGGCGGCGGCATCCTGTCGAACGCCGCCAGCCTGACGATCGACAACTGTGTCATCACCGGCAACGTCGCGAACTCGGGCGGCGGACTGGCGATCTACGATCTCAATACGTCACTGGTCATCACCAACAGCACGATCAGCGGCAACTCGACAACTGGATTGTTCTTCGCCAACGGTGGCGGGATGTACCTCGCGCAGGGGACGAACCTGACGCTGACGGGCAGTACCATTTCCGGCAACGCCGCCGTCGACAACGGGGGCGGCATCTACTTCTTCCAGGACGGGCAGTTCACCATCGCCAACTCCACGCTGTCCGGCAACACGGCCGGTTCTCAGGGTGGAGCCATGTACTTCTACCGCAATACGACCGGGCCCAGCGTCGTCCGCAACAGTACGGTCACGGGCAACTCGGCGGGCGCGGGTGGTGGATTCTATTTCAGCAACCTGAGCCAGTTTTCGGGCACGGTAACGCTGAGCAGCAGCATTGTCGCCGGGAACGCGGGACTCGATCCGGATCTGTCCTTCACGTCGCCCGCGGTCATTGCCGGGGGCGACAATCTCGTCGGCGTAGCCGACGTTGGCAACTTCACGCTCTCCGGCACGAATATCACGGGCACCGTCAGTACGCCGGAAAGTGCCATGCTCGGCTCGCTGGCGAAGAATGGCGGATTGACACGGACTCACGCACTCCTGCCCGGCAGCAAAGCCATCGACGCGGGCAACAACATTGCCGGGCTGACCACGGACCAGCGGGGCCCGGGCAATCCGCGCGTTCAGGGATTGAAGGCCGATATCGGTTCTTACGAGACGACGAGCGGAATTCCGTCCGCGTCGTTTGTACCGTTGGCAACAATCGTCACGCCCGGGGCCACACCCAACACTGTACAGGTGACGTTCCTTGACGATTCGGCGATCAACGTCGGAACGATTGCCGCGTCGAACATCGAAATCACTGCGCCGGACAATTCGAAACTGGCCGTAACGGCCGCCAGCGCGAGCCCGAACAGCAACGGATCGCCCATCACGGCAACGTATACGTTCACGCCGCCGGGCGGAGCGTGGTCTGCCAAGGCGTACGGCACGTACACGGTCAGCATTCTCGCCAATCAGGTTTCGGATACGGGTGCGAGTTTTGTCCCGGCGGGGACGCTCGGCACCTTCAAGGTCGCCATTGCCCAGACGTTTCTGGTCGATTCCGCCCCCGATATTGACGACGGCAATTACGGGGTTGGTCAGTTATCCCTTCGCGAGGCCATCAAGCTGGCCAATCAGTTCAGCGGAACCGCGGACACGATCACGTTCGCTCCCGCGCTCACCAAAATTTCGCTAGCCGGTACCGAACTCGAAATCACCGACCCGGTCACCATGACCGGACCTGGGGCGGGCAATCTGGAGATCAATGGTGGAGGGATGTCGCGGATTCTCCGCATCGATGTCCCGGGCGGCGGCGGCAATGCCGTCGCGATCAGCGGGCTGGCGCTGACCAACGGCAAAGTGTCCGGCAACGGCGCGGCCATTCTGAATGTCGATGAAGCACTGACACTGACAACCGTGGAGCTGTCGGCGAATACGGCGACCGGTAGCGGTGGCGCGGTAGCCACGACCGCGGCTCAGGCGAGCCTCTCCATCATCGATAGCCGGGTCACCGGAAATGCCTCCATGATCGGCTTCGGTGGTGGCGGCATCTTCATCGGGGCCGGCTCCAAGGTTTCGCTCCTTCGCAGCACCGTCTCCGGGAATGTGTCTGACAGTGCGGGTGGCGGCATATATGGATTCAACAGTGCGGTACTCTCGATCACCGATTCCACTCTCAGCGGTAACTCGGCGGCGGGCGCCGGCGGTGCGGTAGCGATGTTCGCCGGCACGCTGACCGTCAGCAATAGCACGGTGTCCGGCAACTCGGCGGCGGTCGGCGGCGGCTTCCGTTTGACCTCTAACGTCGCGGCTTCCATTGCCAACAGCACTGTCGCTTACAACGCCGCCACGGCTGCAGATGGCGTCGGCGGAATCTCCGTTCTCGGCAATTCGAGCGTCATCACCCTGTCGAGTACGATTCTCGCAAAGAACTCCGGACTGCTCGCCTCCGACCTCGGCCTGCCCCCGGGAATGACGGTTTTCGGCGGTAACAATCTCATCGGCGTCTACGACAAGGGCGACTACCAGCTTGCCGGAACAAACAAGGCAGGATCCCGAGCCAATCCCCTCGACCCGCTCCTCGCCCCGCTGGCCAACTCGGGCGGCACAACACTGACGCACGGCCTGGTTGTCGGCAGCCCGGCGATCGATGCCGGCACCGCCAACGGGCTTTCCTACGATCAACGCGGCATGCCCTTCTTCCGGGTACAGAATGGCATCACCGATATCGGCGCCTTTGAGGGGATCATCACCGGCCCCGTAGCGTATCTGGATCCCATTGCCGCGGTCACGTCGCCGTCAAGCACGACGAGTACTGTTACAGTTCGATATGTCGACGATACGGCCATCGACGCCTCGACGTTTTCGATCGCGAATGTCGTGATCACCGGCCCCGGCGCAACGAGTGTTCCGGTTACCGCCTTTTCCGTCGACGTACCGGGTAATGGCTCGCCTCGGACCGTGACCTACACATTCTCAATCCCCGGCGGCGCCTGGGACCCGGCTGACAACGGCAACTATGTAGTGTCGCAGTTGGCAGGCGCGGTAACTGATGTTTCCGCCATTGGCGTCACCGCACGAACCCTGGGCTCGTTTACCGTTTCCGTTGGCAGCGTTTTCGTCGTTGATGAAGCGACCGATATCGACGACGGCGACGTCTCGGCGGGCAAACTCAGTATCCGCGAGGCAGTACGGCTCTCCAATACCACCAACCCCGGGGTCGCCGATTCGATTACTTTCGATCCGGTCGTCTTCTCCGGCGTCAAGACGATTGCGTTGCCGGGCGGGGCGTTGGATGTGACCGACCCCGTGTACATCACAGGTACGGGCGTGACGAAGCTGACGCTCGACGGCAACGGGACTGGCCGGGTCTTCAACATCGCCCTGTTCCTGCCGGGCGGCAGCGTCGTCCTTTCCGATATGAAGTTGACCGGCGGCAACGTCTCCAACGGCAGCGGCGGCGCGATCTTCAACGACAACGCCCTCCTCACGGTGAAGTCGTCGACCATCACGGGCAACACCATCACCTCGCTCACCCAGTCTGTCGGCGGCGCCGGAATCGCGTTGTTCAATAACACCGCCGGCCTGCTCCTGATCGACTCGACCGTGAGCAACAACGTCGCGGCCGGAAATCAGGCCCGCGGCGGCGGCATCCACGTGGCCGGGGATTCGGTCGTCGCGATTCAGCGGTCCACAGTGTCCGGCAATCAGGCGGGTGAAGACGGCGGTGGCATCTACTTCGTGTTTGGAGGAAATCTCTCGCTGACCGACAGCACGCTCTCCGGCAACAAGTCCAACATTACAGCGGCCGGGGCCGGCGGGGCGGGCGTGTACCTGTTCGGCACGCGTGCCGTGGTCCGCAACTCCACCATCACCGGAAACCAGGCCAACTCCGGCGCGGCCCCGTCGCCGGGCGGCGGGTTCGTCGTTCGCAACAACTCCGCCCTCGCTCTCCAAAACAGCACGGTGGTCTTCAACAGCGGAACGGCCGGAGGCGGAATCGAGATCGACGGATCGGCCGTGCGCATGGAGAGCACCATCGTCGCGGGCAACTCCGGCGGCGCGAACGCCGACATCGCCGGCAGCCTCGTCGGACTGAACAGTCTGATTCAGAACACCACGGGGCTGACGCTCCTGGCCGGCAGCGGCAGCAATGTGACCGGCGTCGACCCGCTCCTGAATTCACTCGCGAACAACGGTGGCCCGACCCCGACCCACGCATTGAAGGCTGGCAGTCCGGCTCTGAACGTCGGCAGCAACCCGGCCGGCCTGAGCTTTGACCAGCGCGGGGCCGGCTTCGCCCGGCAGAGCGGCGCGGGTGTTGACATCGGTGCGTACGAACTGGTCGCGGCCAATGCCGCCAAAGTGGTCGGCCTCGGAATCAACGGCGGGGCGTCGCAACGGTCACGGGTGACGACGGTCGAGGTCGTCTTCGACCAGATCGTGACGTTGCCGGGCGACTTGAATACCGCGTTTCAGGTGAAGCGACTTTCCGACAACGCCGTTGTGACCATCAACTCGGCCACCAGCATCGTGGACAACTCGGGTTCCGGCACAAAGGTGACGCTGAAATGGACCGGCAGTACGGCCGTCGACGGGGCCGCCGGGAATCGGTCGCTGGCCGACGGTCGGTACGTACTGACCGGTTTCTCGTCTGCGATCGGCAGTCCGGGGGGCGCGCTCGACGGCGACGGAAACGGCTCGCCCGGCAGTGATTACGTCAGCCCCACCGCGCCATTCATTGCTCCGGCCACGCCGCCCGTCGGCATCTTCCGGCTTTACGGCGACACCGACGGGAGTGGAAAAGTCGATTCCACCGACTTTCTCGCGTTCCGCCTTGCATTCCTCAGTTCCCAGGATGCTCTTGATGCCGACGGCAACGGCAGTGTGGATTCAGGAGACCTTTTGAGATTTCGCCTGAATTTCCTGATGCAGGTCGCTTAGAGTCTTTGCGGTCGAAAGGTACTGGAATTCCGCTTAGAAGGTAGTGGGAGTAACGATCAGTCCGGCGGGTCCTTAACGTGGACCTGTGCGGGCTGATCTTTTTTTTTGCATTTTGCCTGTTCGTGCCCCTAGACTCACGCACTCTAGGCCTGTTACAATCCCGATACGCTGCGGTACTCGCATACCTCGATCCATACCCGCTTCCGGAGCAACTTCCATGTTTCGTCGGACCAGCACGTCTCGCCGTCCCGCCAATCGACTCAACTCCACGCGTCTGTTCAAGACCCGCCTGTGGTTGACCCCGCTCGAAGAGCGTGCGGTCCCTGCGGTCTTCACCGTCACCAACACTCTCGACGACGCGAACCCGGGTTCGCTCCGCTACGCCCTCACGCAGTCGGAAGCGAGCGGTACCGACGACACGATCAACTTCAATCTTCCTGCGAATTCGTCGATCACGTTCGGAACGGAGTTCGCCCGTCTCGCCACGAACAAGCTCACGATCGACGGGGCTGCGGTTTCCGGCCTGACAATCAAGGGGAATGCGGTCGCCAGCGGGACCTCTCGGTTTCTGAATCTCAACGCCACCGGACTCGATGTCACGGTGCAAAACCTGAAGCTGGATTCATTCAAAACGACGGTCGCCGGCGGTGCCTTCATTCTCGGCGAATCGACGCTGACATTGAATAACTCGACGATTTCCGGTGGTTCTGCAACGTCAGGCGCGGTGACCTATCTGTCCGCGTTGACAGGCACTGTGAATGTGTCCGGCTCGACTGTGTCCGGCAATACAGGAGGAGGCGGGAGCGCGTTCCGCATCCAGCTCAACGGTAGCACGGCCAACGTCAACATCTCCAATTCACTGCTGACCGGTAATACCGCCACAGGGCCCGGTGGCGTCGTTTACACGTTCTGGACCGGCAACGTCAACATTTCCAACAGCACTGCCACTTTCAACAGGACAACGAGTACAGCCGGGGCCGGCGTGATCTCGGTTTATACCGGCAGTGTGACCGTAACCAATTCGGTGTTTACCGACAATTCGGCCGCCGGTCCCGGCGGGGCGCTCAATTCGATTTCGACGGGGTCGAGTATCACGGCCATCAATTCGACCTTTGAACGGAATACGGGCACCAATGGTGGGGCGATCTCGGCCGGGTCGACCGGGGCGTCTTCGATATCCGGTTGCACGTTCAGCGACAACACGGCCACTTTGGCCGGTGGCGGGTTCAGTAACACTGGTGCCGGTGCTGTAACAATCTCCAACAGTACCTTCTACCGCAACTCGGCTATCGGTACGGCAACCACCGGTGGTGGCGGCGCCATCAACATCACGTCCGGTACGGTGACCGTCAACAACTCCACGATCTACTCGAATTCCGCCACCGGGGCGGCGGGCTTCGGCGGCGGTGGCGTCCGCATCACCTCGGGTACGGCCCACAACTTCAGCAGCACGATCATCGCCGGCAACTTTTCGGCCAATCCGGCAAAGAGCGCCGACGTGCAAGCCAACCTCGCTTTGACGTTTGCCTCGCCCGGTTCCGATTACAACTTCATCGGCGTCAACGCTCCGGCCACCAGCAGCGTGACTTTCTCCGGTGCTAACAACAAGGGCAACCTGGCGACCGTCACCAACCCGGTCATGTCGATCCTCGTTAACACCGGCGGGCCGACCAAGACGGTTCAGCCTGTCACCGGTAGCCCGGTCATCGGCTTCGGCATCGACAACGGCTACGGTGTCGACCAGCGCGGTGTCGTCCGCCCGCCGACTGGCGGCAACATCGGAGCGGTTGAGGGCGTGTTCACCGCTCCCTATGCGACCCTGACGCCGATCGCCGATATCACCGCGAACGGCGCCACCCCGAACACGGTCACCGTCACCTATGCTTCGTCGCCTTCGTTGGTCGACGGTTCGACGATCGATATTTCCGACATCACTATTACCGGGCCGGGCGGCCCGCTGACGATTCTCAGCGTTGCTCCGGTTTCGCCGCCCAACGCGGCCTCCATCGTCGCAACCTACACCTTTGCGGTCCCCGGCGGAGCGTGGAGCAGCACGGCCAACGGTACCTACACGATCACTCAGGCTGCCAATCAGGTTTCGAATACCACCCCGACCGGTGTCTACGCCAGCACACTCGGTTCGTTCCGGGTGTTGGCGCCGACGACATACACGGTCGACACGCTCGGCGATGCCGCATCGGGCACTGGCGGCGTGTCGACGTCGCTGACGAGTGGCGACCTCCGCTGGGTCCTGAATCGAGCCAATGCCGATGCCGGCCAGGCGATCATCAATTTCGGTGCTCCCTTCGCTTCGGCTCAGACGATCACGCTCGGTGCCGCTCTCCCGACCGTAACGGAAGCGGCCAACATCAACGGACCGGCCAACGGCGTCACGATCAGCGGTAACGGCCTGTTCCAGGTGCTGAACATCAATGCGACCGGAACCGGCAGCACGTTCAACGTCTCCAACCTGACGCTCACCGGCGGCAGCGCGGCTACCAGTGCTGCCCGTGCCCTGAACATCGGCGATGAAACGGTCAACCTGACCAACGTGACCATCAAAGGGAACAATGCCGGTCTCGGCGGCGGAGTTTTGATCTCCGCCGGTCCGGCCAATGTGACCTTCACCAAGTCGGTCATTCAGGACAATATCGGCTCCGGGACCAACGGGGCCGGTATCCGCTCGACATCCGCCAGCGTCACCCTGACCATCGTCGAATCGACCATCGCCAACAACACGACGACATCGGGGGCGGGCGGTATCTACTTCTCTGGCGCCACTTCGTCGCTGACGATCAATCGGAGTACGGTGAGTGGTAACCGCGGGACTGTGGCCGGCGGCGTGCGGGTCGTGGGTACGACAACGGGCGTCAACACCTTCATCAACTCGACGTTTAACGGCAACGGCGCTTCCACGACATCGACCGGCGGCGGTGCCATTAATATTTCAACGGCTACGGTCACGCTGAACAACAACACGATCGTCGGCAATTCGGCCGCCCTGACCGGTTCCAACGGCGGCGGCGTCTACCTCGCTTCCGGTTCAATCTCTCTGACCAGCAACATTCTTTCCGGCAACACCGGTGCGCAGGACATTCACTCGTCCATCACGCTGACCTCCGGCGGTGTCGGAGCAAATTATGTCGGCAACAAGAATGCACTGCTGACGGTGGGCGGCGTCGGCAACCTGACGGGCACGGCCCCGAACCTCGCCCCGCTCGGCAACTATGGCGGTCCGACCAACACCATGCAGCCTCTGCCGGGTAGCCCTGTCCTCAATGTCGGTAACAGCACTCTGCTTTCGCCGAACGTCGACCAGCGTAATGTCGCCCGCACCGGCACCCCAAACATCGGATCGGTCGAGGGGATCTTCACCGCGCCGACAGCGGTCCTGACGCCCGTCGGTGCCATCACGGTGGAAGGTGCGACCCCGGACACGGCCGTGGTGACTTACACTTCGAGCCTGTTCAACATTGACTACACGACGATCACGACCGGGAACATTACCATCACCGGCCCGAGCGGTGTCGTAGCGGTCGGTTCGGTGGCGTTGAGCCCCAGCGGGACCAACGCGACTCCGATCGTCGCGACGTATACCTTCACCCCGCCGGTCAACGCCAAAGCCGGCTGGGATGCGTCCGACAACGGCACCTACACCATCACGCTTAACGGCGGCGCGAACGCCGTGTTCGACACCAACGGCGGTTCGACCACCGGCCAGGTGCTCGGCACGTTCTCGGTCACCATTCCCGCAACCTACACGGTCATCTACAACACCGACGACGCGTCCGGCACCGGTGGCAAGGGCAGCGGTCTGCAGGGTGACCTCCGTTACGTGATCACGAAGGCGAACTCGGTTGCCACGGTGGACAACATCGTCTTCGATCCCACGGTGTTCCCGGGTGCGGGCAGCACCACAATCGCCTTGGCGGCGACTCTTCCGGTCCTGAGCGACCCGGTCAACATCACCGGCCCCGGCAAGACCGCATTGACGGTGCAAGGTGTCGGCACTCGCGTGTTCGACATTGCGGTCGCCGTGGGCACCAACAACCCGTTCTCGATCTCGAACATGACGATCACCGGTGGGTCGAACGGCGTCGCCAACGCCGACGAATCGGTTACGCTCACCAATGTAAACATCACCGGCAACATCGGCGCGACGGGCGGGGCCGGCGTCCGCAGCGGCGGCGGCACGATCGTGGTCATCAACAGCAACATCAGCGGAAACACCGTGACCGGCACGGTCGACGGGGGTGGTATTTACCTCTCGTCGGCTACCACAGTGACCGTGACCAACTCGACCATCGCCGACAACTCGACTGCCGGCGACGGTGGCGGCATCTCGTTCTTCGTCGGCGGCGCACTAACGGTGACAGGAAGTTCGATCACCGGCAACGCCGCCAGTGGCGCGACATTAGGTGCGGGCGGTGTTTACATCTGGTCCGGTTCGGCCAGCATCACGAACACGACAATCTCCGGCAACTCCGCCGTCGCCGGGCGGGCCGGTGGTATCGGCGCGTTCAGTTCCGGTACCATCACGATCAAGAACAGCACCATCGCGAATAATCAAGCAGCCGTGAGTGGCGGTGGTATCAGTTCCACCTCCGGCACGTGGACTGTCCTCAACACCATTATCAGCGACAACACGGCCCCCACCGGGCCGGATGTCAACGGTTCCGGCACCATCACATACAGCCTGATCATGGATCCGACCGGCTGGACCGGCACCGCGAGCGCCACGAACGTCACCGGCGTGACGGCCGACCTCGCGCCGCTCGCCCTGAATGGCGGCGCCACTCTGAACCACCTGCCGAATGACAACAGCCCGGTCCGCGATGTCGGGTTCAGCGATGTGACGCTGACGGTCGACCAGCGCGGTCAGCCGCGCCCGCAGGGAGCCGGTTACGATATCGGCTCGGTTGAGAGCATCACGGCGATCCCGGTCGCCAAGATGACTCCGATCGCTCCGATCACGGTCAGTGGCTCGGCGACTCCGAACACGATCGTCGTCACCTACTCGGACGATCAGGGCATCAACGCCTCGTCGTTCAACGTCAACAACGTCGAGATCTACGCCCCGGGTTCGGGCACTCCCATCATCCCGACTTCCTTCAGCGTCGATACCCCCGGTAACGGCACGCCTCGTGTCGTGACTTACACGTTTGCAGTGCCGGGCGGCACCTGGGACGCTCCGGAAATCGGCACCTGGACGGTGAAAACCGCCAATGCTCCGAACCAGGTGTCGGACATTGACGGAACGACGCACTATGTGGCCGGCGGCAAGACGCTCGGAACCTTCATTGTCAATTTGCCTGCGACCTACACGGTGACGCTGGCGACCGACAACAGCCCGACTCTGGGCGGCGAAGGCTCCGGTTTCTCCGGCGACCTTCGCTACGTGTTGGGCAAGGCCAACGCGACCGCGGGGGCCCTCGACACGATCACGTTCGGCTCGCTGTTTACTGCGGCCCAGACAATTACGCTGACCGGCGATCAGGAAATCCGGATCACCGACGGCGTGGTCGTCAACGGCCCGGGCGCTGACAAGGTCACCGTGGCCGCCGGCGGTGCCAACCGCGTGTTCAACGTCGACAACATCGTGCCCGGCGTCATTCCGGTCACGCTGACCGGCATGAAGATCCAGGGCGGCTCGCCGACCGTCGGCATCGGTGGCAACATCTACAACGCCGACGAAAGCCTGACACTCGACGGCGTGTGGGTTGACAGCGGTTCGGCGAGCGGTGGTGGCGGCCTCGGCATGAACGCGGCCGGCAGCCTGACGATCCGCAACAGCACCTTCTCGAACAACTCGACGACCACCGGCAACGGTGCGGCCGTCTACATCACCGGTGCGACCACGATCACCGTCAGCAACAGCACCTTCTCGGGCAACAACGCCACGGGTCTGGGCGGAGCACTCTACGGCACCGCGACGACGGCCAACGTAACGCTGAACAACTCCACGATCGTCTACAACTCGGCGGCCGGCACCAACGGCGGCGGTATCTACATCTCGGGCGGAACGATCAGCATCGAAAGCACGATCGTCTCCGACAACTCGAATAGCGCTACGCCGGACATCTTCGCCAGCAAGGTCAACTCCAAGTCCTCGCTGATCGGCACGGCCGATGTCGGTATCACGACGCTGAACAACCTGGGTGGTACGATCTCCGGTACCCAGCTGGTCCCGGTGTCCGCGAAGCTCGACCCGTTGGCCTTCAACGCCGGCGGCAAGATGCAGACTCACACGCCGCAGGCCGGCAGCCCGGTGTACAACGCCGGGTCCAATCCGAACGGGCTGACCACTGACCAGAACGGTAACACTCGCGTTCTGCAGGGTGCGGCCGACATCGGTTCTGTTGAAAGCCTCGCGACCGTCCCGACGGCGGCGATGACTCCGATTGGTACGGTCACGGTGGACGGTTCCACGACGCCGTCGTCGATCGTGGTCACCTACTCCGACGACACCGCTATCAACGCGTCGACATTCAAGAACGAGAACATCATTCTCACCGGACCGGGCGGCCCGATCGCCATCACCGGCTTCTCGGTCGACCTGCCCGGTAACGGCACGCCGCGGGTAGTGACCTACACGTTCGCCATTCCGGGCGGGTCGTGGGACGGTCTGGAAAACGGCGTCTACACCATCACGACCACTTCCGTTTCCGGCGATCAGGTCACCGATACCGACGGTGTTCCGAACCCGGTTCCGGCGAGCACGATCGGCACGTTTACGGTCGCAATTCCGCGGATCTACACCGTGGACATCACGACCGACGACACGCCCGTGACTGGCAAGTCGACCAGCGCCACGACCGGCGACCTTCGCTGGTGCATCGATCAGGCGAATACCGACGGCGCGAATAGCGTCATCAACTTCAAGGGATCGGTGTTCACGGCCGGCACAAAGATCAACCTGCTCCAGGGCGAATTGCCGGTCATCGCCGGCGTCACGATCAACGGGCCTGGCGCAGGCAACGTCAACGTGGTCGCCAGCCCGGGCGCTCGCGTGTTCAACGTGGCCGATACCGTCACTGTGACTCCGAACGTGTCAACCATCTCCGGGATGACCATCTCCGGTGGTTCGGTGACCGGTGCGGGCGGTGGCGTCCTCGTGACGGGTGAAGACCTCACGATCACCAACGTGACGGTGACCGGAAACACGGCTGTCGGTAACGGCGGTGGTATCTCGATCGCGTCGGCGACCGGCGGTAAGGTGTCTGTGATTGCGAGCACGGTTTCGGGCAATAGGGCAACTGGTACGGGCGCTAACGGAGGTGGCATCAACCTCGACGGCGCTCAGGACCTGGTTGTGACGAACTCGACTGTCTCCGGTAACACGTCTGGCGAAGATGGTGGAGGAATCTACTTCTTCTCCGGCGGTACCATGGTCATGACCGGGTCGACGGTGTCCGGAAATGTTTCCAATGCGGAAAGTGGAATCTACGGCGCTGGCGGCGGTGGCATGTACTTCTGGAATATGACTGCTACGATCGTGAACAGCACGATCTCGGGCAACAGCAGCAACAGCAAAAACGGCGGCGGCATGGTCGTGCTGTCATCCTCGAACGTCACGCTGAAGAACTCCACCCTCGCTTTCAACGACGCCGGCACAGCCTCCGGTGGCAATATCAACATGAGCAGCGGCACGGTGACGCTCACCAGCACGCTGATCACCGGCGGCATCGCGACGACTGGCCCGGATGTGAATGGAGCGGTCACATCGAATAACAGCCTCATCAGCAATCAATCGGGGACCACGGTTACGGGTTCCGCTCTCAGCGGGGCGGCCGGGCTCGACGCAACGCTGAAAAACAACGGCGGACCGACGCAGACCCACGCCCTACTTGCCGGCAGCGTGGCCATCAACGCCGGTTCGAATCCTGACTCTCTCGCCTACGATCAGCGCGGAGTTGGTTTCAACCGCGTCACCGGTTCGGCCGCCGACATTGGTGCCTACGAAGTTCAGGCCACGCCTTCGAAGGTGACCTCCGTGGTCATCAACGCCGGCACGACCAACCTCGTGCAACGGTCTCGCGTGACGAACCTGCGTGTCACCTTCGACAACCCGGTGACCATAGCCGACGTGTCGAAGGCGTTCTCGCTGAGCAAGGACGGCGGCGGATCGGTCACCCTGAGCACCACGCTCAGTGGTGGCAACACGGTCGCCGACATCATCTTCACGGGTGGTGCGGTCGATGCCCCTCCGGGCAATCAGACGGTCGGCAACCAGTCGCTGGTGAATGGCAAGTACACCTTTGTCATCTCGGCGGCCGAATTCAGCAACGGATTCGACGGTGGCGCCGGCGTGGGCACCAACTACACGTTGGCTTCCACCTCGTACGGCGGCCCGGGCACCCCGGCCACCGGCATCTTCCGCGTGTTCGGTGACGCGACCGGCAACGGCAAGGTGGAATCGGACGACTTCCTGGCCTTCCGGCTGTCGTTCCTCGGCACCAACGACTGGTTCGACTACAACGGCAACGGCTCGGTCGATAGCTCGACCGACCTGCTCCAGTTCCGCCTGAACTTCCTGCAGCAGGTCTGATCCGCTGGCAGGTCTTCTTGACAATCCCGCAACGGGGGGCCATAAGCGCCCCCCGTTGTTTTTTTGCGCCGTCGCGAACTTCTTGGCCCCGGCTCGCGCCGTAAACCATTGTTATTTCATATGATGCGGCGATTTGCCGCTCCAGGGCTGTGCCCCTGTGGAACTGGGGTAGTGCGGTTGGCCCGAAAAGTTACAATCGCTCTCCGATCGGAAGGATCCCCCTATCGCCAAGAGCAGGAGCGCTCCATGTCTCGCTGGTTCAATACGAAGCTTCTTCGCCGCCGCACTGAAACTCGCCGGGCGCGGTTCTCCCTGACCAACCTGGAAACCCGATTGGCGCCGGCGGTCATCGGCGTCACCAATACCAACGACAGCGGCGCGGGTTCCCTGCGTCAGGCCATCATCGATGCCAGCATGCCGGACAAGCCCGGTATGGATCAGATCACTTTTGATCCGTTGGTTGTCGGCACGATCACGCTGGCGACTCCGTTGAACATTACGAGCGATCTGACAATCGTCGGGCCGGGCGCCGACAAGCTGGCCGTCAGCGGTAATAAGCTGATCCGCGTCTTTGAAGTGTCCGACGGATCGATCAACGCGATTTCCGCGACGATCTCCGGCCTGACGATCCGCGACGGCCTGGCCGCCGGCGGCGCGGGCGTCAATGTCGGCCAGTCAGACGCGCTGGTGCTGACCGCCTGCCATGTGACCGGCAATTCGGTCACCGGTGCGGGCGCGGGCATCAGTGTCGCTGCAGGCGGAGACCTGACCGTGCTCGGGTCCACGTTTTCCGCGAACGTGGCCGCGACCGGCGGCGCAGTTTACTTCTCCGGAGCGGCCGGCGGTGGCAGCATCGAGTTCCGCAACACCACGATTTCCGGCAACTCGGCCGGCACGGGCGGCGGCATTGCGCTTGCCAACTTCACCGGCGATGTCGCCCTGCTGAACAGCACCATTCTCCAGAACAAAGCCACGTCCGGCCCCGGCGGCGGCATCGTCCGCATGAGCGGTACCGGCAGCGTTTCGATGCTCAGCACTATTGTGCAGGGCAACACCACGTCGGCCCCCAGCGGTTCGGACATCTCGACGACGGGGACTGTC
>JAIBBI010000053.1 GCA_019694755.1 Gemmataceae bacterium | reverse complement strand
CGGCGACTTCTCGAACCCCGGCCTGCCCATGGGTGCGGCCAACGCCCGCGACCGTGGGGGCGACGTCATCGTATTCGACCCGAAGAAGAAGCGGGAAGAAGCGGCTGCAGCCGCGGCCGCAGCCGCCGCGGGCAAGAAGCCGGAACCGGCCAAGAAAGCTGAGACCCCGGCCGTCGTTAAGAAGGCGGATCGCGACATCAAGAAGGTGTGGCACGACAGCATGGCGGCCGGGCAGTTCAAGCCCCGCAACGTCATCGGCGTCGCCGACCTCCTCGCCCACTGCGAGAAGTTCGATGAAGCGGCCGAAGTCCTGAAGGCCGACCTGCGACACGGCGTGCTCTCTCACCCGTGCGTGTTCGACGCCCTGGCCCTCGCCCTGCAGGGCAGCGGCGCCTCGGTCGAAGAAGTGGAACGGGCCAAGCTTTCGCAAATCGACCTCGACCCGGAAAACGCTCAGAACTACCTGAACGTCGCCGCTTCGATGGACGAACTCGGCCGGCCGGAACGGGCCCTCGAGTACTGCCGCAAGGCCGCCCAACTCGAGCCCAACACGGCCGACGCCTACCAGAAGACCCTGAGCATCGCCGGCAAGGCGGGCGACGTCGGCAACGACGCAGTCCGCTGGGCCGCGGGCAACATCATCTCCCGCGACTGGAGCACCGACAACGCGGCCCTGCATCAGCAGGCCAAGATGGCGCTCGAGCAACTTGCCGGTCGCCTCTCGGCCGCCGGCAAGGCGGAAGAAGCGGTCGCCATCAAGACCGATCTCGCCCGCAGCCGTCAGCGTGACCTCGTCATTGAGGGCATGTGGAGCGACCCGGCCGACGTCGACCTCGTTGTCAGCGAACCGGTCGGCACCGTCTGCTCGGTCCGCACCCCGCGGACCCCGGCCGGCGGCCTCTGGACCGGCGACATTCTTGGCACCAACACCGAGAGCTACGTCGCGGCCCAGGCGTTCTCGGGCAGCTACGAAATCACCGCTCGCCGCGTGTGGGGCGAGCCGATGGGCAACAAGCTCACCCTGAAAGTGACCAAGCACCAGGGCGGCGCGAACGAATCGGTCGAGCTGCATACTCTGGTGTTCGACAGCAAGGGCGAAGCGAAGCTCAAGATCAACCTCGGCGACGGACGCCGGACCCAAAGCGAGTCGGTACCCGTCAACGCGACCGTCAAGCGACTGCCGGTCACGGCCCAGAGCCGCGAAGACGTGTACGCCACGCTCCGCTCGATGGCCGACCCGATGCTCGCCACCACGCGGAACGGTGTGAAGGGCGGCTCGTCGGCGGCCGGCACGATGGCCGAGTCGGCCCGCAGCGGCCGGAGCCTCGAGCCGGGCGTCGAGCTGACCCACCAGACCCGGGTCAACCCGGCCCTGACCAGCGGCGTCGACCTGCTGACCCGCACCACGATCAGCCCGGACCGCTCGACCATGACCATCAGCCTGGCCCCGTCCTTCGACACGGTGGCGGGCACCCCGCGGGTTCCGCTCGCGGCCATCCCCGGCGGCAAATAATCCAACCGCCGACTCAGTAATCCTCAGACCCGCGGGACGACCTCCCGCGGGTCTTTTTTGCGCGCCCGCGTAAACTGCTCTCGACAACCATCTCCCAACTTTTTAGGACATAGCCAGACCTGTTCCCGACGGCGCTAGTCGGAGGAGTGCGGCATGAGGCGATACTGTCTGGCATCGATGATCCTGGTGGTGGCGGCGTCCACCGTGCCGGCGGCCGAGTTGGCCGCGCTGTACAAGCAAATCCGCGAAGTGGGGCCGAACGCGGCGAATAGCGGCCCGGCCGCCGCGGCCTGGCGCGAGCTCCGCGCCCAACCCGCGAGTGCGATCCTACCCACGCTCGTCGCGATGGACGGCGCGTCACCGCTGGCCGCCAACTGGCTCCGCAGCGCGGTCGACGCCATCGTCGAGCGCGAGATGAAGGCGAAGAAGCCGCTGCCCGTCTCCGACCTCGAAGCGTTCCTGAAGGATCGCAAGCACTCCGTCGTCGGCCGACGACAGGCATTCGAATTGATCTGCCAGGCCGACCCCGCGGCGAAGGCCCGGCTCCTGCCCACGTTCCTGGACGACCCGAATCTGGAACTCCGGTATGAGGCCGTCGAGACCGCGTTCGACAACATCCGCAAGTTGCCGAAGCCGAACCCGGAGGCCGACCCGGAGAAAGAGAAGCTGGAAACCCTCCCGGCCAACCCGGCCACGGTCGCGGAGTTGCAGCGGCTGCTCGCCGCATCCCGTCACTTCAACCAGACGGCGGAGATCGCCCGCGAGCTTAAGGGCTACGGCGTGACGATCGATCTCACCGAGCACTTCGGATACGTGAAGAAGTGGAAGGTCCTCGCCGCGTTCGACAATACCGACGAGAAGGGCTACCACACCGCATACCCGCCGGAAGTGAAGCTCGACCCGGCCGCGACGCCGCCCGGCAAGAACGGCGAGGCGACGAAGTGGGTCACGGTCGATTCCAAGGAGAGCCTCGCCACTGTGGATCTCAACAAGCCGGAAGTCGTCGGCAAGCTGAAGAACGCGGTCGCTTACGCCTTCGCCGAGATCGACGTGCCCGCAGAGCGCGAGGTCGAGTTGCGGGTCGCGTCGTCGACCGGCACGAAGATCTTCCTGAACGGCAAAGAGATCTTTGCCGCCCAGACCTACCACCAGAGCTTCTCGCCCGATACCCACGTCGCGCCGTGCAAGCTGAAGGCTGGAAAGAACGTGATCCTTCTCAAGGTGTGTCAGAACGATCAGAAGGAGCCGTGGGCACAGGATTGGAAGTTCCAGTTACGGGTGTGCGACTCCACGGGGATGCGCGTGCCGCTGAAGGAGGTGACGCCGTGAAGAAGCTGATCGCACTCGCACTGTTCGGGGTCGGGACGTCGCTGCTGGCGGCCGACAACTGGCCGCAGTTCCGCGGGCCGCAGGCCAACGGCGCGACTCAGGCCGACCTGCCGGACACGTTCGGCCCGAAGGAGAACGTCCGCTGGGCGGTGGACCTGCCGGGACGGGGTCTGTCGTGCCCGGCCATCCACGGCGACAAGCTGTTTCTCACCGCCAGCTCGGGCATGGACGACACGCGTCTGCATGTCCTCGCGTTCGACGTGAAGACCGGCGTGAAGCTCTGGGAGCGTCAGCTTCAGTGCTCCGGGCCGACGCAGTGCCACCCGCTCACGTGCATGGCCTGCCCCACCCCGGTCACCGACGGCAAGCACGTCTGGTTCGCGTTTGCCACCGGCGACGTGGCGGCGTTCACCGTCGACGGCGACCTCGTGTGGATGCGGGCGCTGGCGGCGGAGTATCCGAAGCTCGCCAACTTCGTCGGCCGAAGTTCATCGCCCGTCCTCGCGAGCGGCACGCTCGGCATGCTGATCGAGAACCAGGGCGAGTCGTACCTCTTCGGCATCGACCCGCTGACCGGGGCGACCCGCTGGAAGGCCGATCGGCCGACCGAAAACAACTGGTCCACGCCCCTCGCGTGGGAACGCGGCGGGCAGTGGGAGTTCGTCGTGCAGGCGGCGAAAGGCATGACGGCTTACAACGCGGCCGACGGCAAGGCGGCCTGGACCTTCGACAGCGAGAAGCTCAATCAGATCTGCAGCCCCGTGACCCACGACGGCAAGATCCTGGCCACGGGTCGCGGCCTGTTCGCGCTCCGGCCCGGGGAGAAAGGCGTCGAGGCGATCTGGAAATCGAAAGAACTCGGTTCCGATAACCCGACGCCGGTGATCGTCGGCGACAAGATTTATGCCCAGGGCCGAAACATCCTGAAGTGCGGCGACCTGACCAGCGGCAAGCAACTCTGGGACCTGCGGATCAACGGCCGGCAGTTCTGGGCGTCGCCGGTCTACGCTCAGGGCAAGCTGTTCCTCACCGAATCGAGCGGCAAGGTGATCGTCGTGAAAGTGACCGGCGACGAGCCGAAGGTGATCGCGACCAACGATTTCGGCGAGACTCTGTTGGCCACCCCGGCCATCGCCGGCGACGCGATCTTCTTCCGCAGCGACAAACACCTCTGGTGCTTCGCCGGCGGCAAGAAGTCGAGCTGAAACACGATCGGCCGGGGGTACTGCATCAGGTGCCCCCGGCCTATTGTCTGCGCCGACGAAAGAATCGAGCGATTCCCACTCAGTTTTGCATCTCTTTTCGCTCTTGTTCCGTGAAGTCGTTGCAGACTTCCTGATTCTCGCGCGTGGCCTTTCGCATCCGGCCCAGCTTGGCGTTCACTGCGGCGTAGGCGTGCAGGACCTTGTCCGGCGAGAAGTTCGCGGCCGCGTCCTGGGCCATCCCCATCGCGGCGGCTTCCGCGAATGCGTCTTGATTCGCCCCGAGGAATGTGAACTGCCACTTGTACACCGATTGCTGATGGGCGATCATCTCCTTGATCCGAGCCTTCGTGTACTCGCGGCTTGCGTTCTCGTGCCCGTCTGTGACGATGACGAACACGACCAACCCCGGCCGCTCGGCTTCGGGCATGGCGGCGAGTCGCTGGCCGGTTTCCTGGATGGCCCGCCCAACCGCGTCCAATAATGCGGTACTTCCCCGTGGCACGAGTTTGTATTCGGGCACGGAGTTGATCGGCACGCCGCGATGGACGAACTCGTATTCGGTGTCGAACTGCACGAGCGTCAGCAACGCCACGCCCGTCTCGGACGACTGCCCCCGGATGAATGTGTTGATGCCGCCCTCGGCATCTGCTTGAATCGCGGCCATCGATCCGCTGCGGTCGACCACCAGAGTGATATCGGTCTTGTTGGCGTCCATCGTCGACTCCCGGGCCGGGTCATGCGATCTCACGCGGGGCAAACGTCGTGAGATCAGAGGGATGTGAGAAGCTAACTGTCCATTCTACTCGGATGGACAAGCCGATCGAAATGCGACGCTTGACCCGGTCCTTCGTTCTGGATTCGGAATGAGAGTCGCGCACTCGCCCCGACGGTTTGGAGCGGCTGTAAGAACTAGCTGTGTCCATGTCCTCGAGCTGCCCGGCCACCTTATCCCAGCCGGGGTTGTACACGCGCCGCTGGAGCGGGGCGTCGCTATTCGTCGCGTCGAGATCGACCCGGGCGTTGGCGTGCTCGATTACGACCGGCGTCTGCCGATGACCCCAAAAGTCCTGCATCACCTCCCACATGTCGATGCCGTACCGCTCGTACGAGACAGTGGTGATCGGTACTTCCTGACCAGTTTCGGCCAGATTAATCGAATACCCCCTACGGTCGTTGAGACTTCCGCGCGGCTTTGTTACACTTCGGTTTTCCCCCGGAGGTTTCTGGCCATGAGCGTGATGGGTGTGCAGCCGTACCTGGATTTCAGCGGGCGGTGCGATGAGGCGTTGGCGTTTTATCGCGAGGCGATCGGCGCGGAGGTGCTGATGCTGATGCGGTTCAACCAGAGCCCCGAGCCGATGCCGCCGGGCGTGTTGCCGGCCAGGTTCGAGGACAAGGTCATGCACGCGTCGTTCCGCGTGGGCGGCTCGACCCTCATGGCGTCGGACGGGTGCGGCAACGGGAAGGGATTCAGCGGCGTGTCATTGTCGCTGGCGGTGGCCGACGAGGCGGCGGCGGACCGGGCGTTTGCGGCCCTCGGCGACGGCGGCACCGTTACCATGCCGCTGACCAAGACGTTCTGGTCGCCGAAGTTCGGGATGGTGCGCGACCGGTTCGGCGTCGACTGGATGGTCAGCGTGGCCTCGTGCCCGCCGGGCTGACCGTGCGCGACTAATTGGCAAAGGCGGCGTCGGTGAGGCCGACGTTGAATTTGAGGTCGACGTAGCTGTAGCACTCGATGAGTTCACCCCCGGCCGGGCCGCCCTGCCGGGGCCAGTCGTACGCCTCGATGCGGACCGGCAGCTTAGTCTCGCGGTCGAAGTAGGTGACGGTGCGATGGGTGTAGTACCGCCCGGTGTTGACCGGGTGGAGCGATTCCATGCGGGTGACGGGGCGGTTGAGGAAGCGGTATTCGCCGAATGAGAGGACCGTCTCATTGAGTGGGTACTGCCGCTCGGCCGTGTGGCCTCGGGCCATCTGCTCGATGAGGTTGCCCAGGCCCGCGTCGGTGATCGGGTGGCGGTTGTTGGCCATCACCTTGGGATCGCGGGGGTCGAAGCTCATGAAGCCGATCGCGCCGAGCAGCGTGCCGGCCCCCTTGGCCCGCATCTGGTTGCTGTTTTTCCCGGCGACGTAGATCGCCTCCTGCCCGGCCATCTTGGCCGGCCCGAGCCACTTCATGCCGACGCTGAACGGTTGCTGGCGGACGCGGATCTGGACCGTCTGCTCGGGGAGCAGCGTGCCGGCGACCCGCTCCTGTTTGTACATCAGGCCGGAATAATCGCGCACGCCGGCAAAGCTTGCCTGGGCATCGGCGATGAGCCGGCCGGCGACCTCGACGGCTTCCTGCGTCGACGACCCGGCCGAGGGCGGCTGGGCGAACGCGAGCGCGGCCCCGCACAACCCGAGCGCAAAGGTCAACAACGACGCCAACCGCATTCCGCCCGCCCTCCGCACATCGGGGTGTGAGGGAGCCATCGGCCAGCCCGGGCCGGCGGGCTAAGATAGAGTTCGTGTCCTGCCTGTAAGAGTTACACCCGGAGCCGACATGGCCCGTAATATCCGCAGCATCGAATCGCAGCCGTTCGGCGAGAACACATACGTGCTCTGGCGGCCGGGCCGGACCGACTGCCTGGTCGTCGATCCGGGGTTCGAGCCCGAGTTGATTCTGGAGGCGCTGAAGGAGGAGGGCCTGACGCCCGCAGCCATCCTGAATACGCACGGCCACAGCGACCATATTGCTGGCAATGAGGCCATGAAGCAGTGGTATCCGGCCGCGCCGCTGCTGATCGGTGCGGGCGACGCGGCGATGCTGACGGACCCGATGTTGAACTTGAGCGGATTTTTCGGCGACCCGATCGTGAGCCCCCCGGCCGACCGGCTACTTAATGAGGGGGAGGTCTTCGAAGCGGCGGGGTTTGCGTTGGAGATTCTGGAGATCCCGGGCCACTCGCCGGGCCACATCGTGTTTGTGCTGCGTGATCCGGAAGGGGTTGACGTGATCGGCGGCGACGTGCTGTTTGCGGGGAGCATCGGCCGGACGGACTTCCCCGGCGGGTCGCTGCCGCGACTGCTGTCGGGAATCCGGACGAAGCTCTGGCCGATGCCCGACACGACAAGGGTCTTCCCCGGCCACGGGCCGCCGACAACAGTGGGCGAGGAAAAGCGGAGCAACCCGTTCTGCGCGGGGGGCGGCTAGACTGTCGGCGATGCGCCCGCGAGCAGGCTGACGGCGGCTCGCAGGTCTTTGTGGCTGGCGAAGAATTGCGTGGCCAGGTGGTCCATGAGGGTCAGGAAGGCGAGCATGTCTTCGATGCGCTGCAGGCGGGACGGGTCGCCGGGCTCGCGGGCCAGGTCGTCGCGGCAGGAGCGCAGCGTCGTCAGCACCGGATCGATCTCGCGCCGCTTACGCTGCGCGGCGATCCGGGTGAACATCTCCCACGTGTCGCTCACCGAGGCGAAGTAATCCCGCCGGTCGCCGCGGATGTTGACCTTCTGCACGAGGCCCCACTCGATGAGCTTGACCACGTTCATGCTCACGTTACCCCGCGAGATCGCGAGCCGCTCCATGAGCTGATCCATCGTCATCGTCGCGCCGGTGATGAACAGAAGGCCGTGAATCCGGGCCATCGTGGGGTTTACGCCCCACAGGGAGCTCATGTCGCCCCAGAGTTCGACGAACCGGTCTTCGATAGAGGGCGGGGCCGGAGATTCGGGAGCATCGGCTCGGACGCCCATAGTTTTTGACCCTTCGGAATCACCTGAAAAGTCATCATAGCAGCACCAGTCTCACACGTCAGACCGCGCGGTCGCGAGCGGGTGGGATCGGGGTGGTAGTAATGTCGGCGCGGGCACGCTAACATGTCTCCAACGGTTTCTTTCTACTTCGAGGCCAAGCATCATGGTTCGTTGGTTCACCCGTCGCGCCCGTGTCGCCCAGACGAATTCGCCCCGCCGCCAATACCGCCCCCGACTTCTGCTGCAAAATCTCGAACAGCGACTGGCCCCGGCTGTTTACACCGTTCTCAATAATCTCGATTCCGGTCCGGGCTCACTGCGCGATGCGGTCGCCCAGTCCAACGCTTCGGTCGGCGTAACCGACAGCATCGTGTTCGATGCCGGGATCACGTCGGCGACGCCGATCGGCCTGACCACCGGCGAACTGATCCTGACTGATTCCGTGAGCATCACCGGCACCAGCGCCGCGAACATCATCATCGATGGATCGGGCAACTCCCGCATCTTCAAGGTCGACAACGGTGCGACCAGCCAGATCACCGTCACGTTTCAGAACCTGACGATGCAGTTCGGTAATGCGACCACCGCGCTGACCGCCGGCAGCAACGACGGCGGGGCGATCGGCATCACCGATGAGATTGTCACCGTCAACAATTGCATTCTCAAAAACAATCAGGCGTGGGAAGGCGGGGCCATCTCCGTCAACAGCGCGGGCGGCAAGCTGACCGTCGTCAGCAGCACGATCGAGAACAACAGCGCGATCGGCGGCACGACCCCGACCCAGGGCGGCGACGGCGGCGGCATCAACATCGAAGCCAACAACTTCACGCTCTCCGTCAGCACGACCACGATCCGCAACAACAACGCCATCGACGACGGCGCGGGCGTCTACCTTGTCGGCAAGGGCGACCTGACCATCGATCAATCGACCATCTCCGGCAACGCGTCGACCGCGGCCTACACGGCCGACGGCAACCCGAACGGCGGCGGCGCAATTTACTGGTACGGCACGGTCAACACCACCGCGATCATCCGCAACAGCACGATTGCCAACAACACCACCCAGGACGACGGCGGCGGCATCGGCCTGCGCCTCGTCGGCGGCCTGACCGTGCAGAACAGCACGATCACAGGTAATGCCGCGGGCGGCAGCAGCACCTCGAGCGGCGGCGGATTCTACATCTACGGCGGCCGGGCCCCGCTCACACTCTCGAGCACCATCGTCTCCGGCAACAGCGACGGCGAAGTGCCCGACATCTGGAGCAACGGGACGGTCACGGCCAACAACTCGGCCATCGGCGACCCGATCGGCTTCCGCCTCACCGATGCCGGGGGCAATCTGGCATTCCGCACGGCACTGGGGTTGGGTCTGCTCGCCAACAACGGCGGCCCGACGGAAACGATCGTTCCGGACCCGGGCAGTCCGCTCTACAACCGCGGAGTCACCAACGGCCTGACCGTGGATCAGCGCGGCGTGGCCCGGTCGATCGGCGGGGCGGCCGACATCGGCGCGACGGAAGGCTCGACCACGGTCCCCGTCGGCGTTATCAACTACCCGGCCCCGACACTCGGCGCGACCACCTGGGTGGTCACTGTTACCTACACGGACGATGTCAGCATTGATTCCAACACCATCGGGATCGACGACCTGCTGCTCACCGGGCCGGGTGTCACGTTCGGCTCGCCGCTCTTCGTGTCGGCGGGCGTATCTGCGGCCACGGTCACGGCGTTTTACACGTTCGCCGCGCCGGACAGCGGCACGGCGGGCGTTTGGGACCTGGCCGATGCCGGCGCTTACACCATCACTCTCGCGACCGGTCAGGTGACTGATACTTCCGCCAACCCGGTGCCGGGCGGAAACCTCGGCGAGGGTCGGGTCGGTTTCGCCCGTACGTTTACTGTCACGAACAACGCGGCCTCGGGGCCGGGCAGCCTTGATGCGGCGATCATCGCGGCCAACTCGGCCGTCAACAGCACGAATACGATCACCTTCGACAATACCGTCTTCGCCGGCCCGCAGACGATCACACTGTCCGCCCCGCTCAACGTGACCAATCCTCTGGTCGTGCAGGGAACCGGCTCCTCGAAGCTGACCATCATCGGGGCGGGCCGGATCTTCGTCGTCGACAATTACGGGCCCGTCGACTTCACGCTGAGCAATGTGACGCTGACCGGCGCGTCGACCACCGGCCGGGGCGGCGCGGTCTATGCCTTCGACGACCCGCTGACGCTGACCAATTGCGTCATCACTGGCAACACGGCCGACAACGACGGGGCGGGTGCGGCCCAGGCCGTCGGCAACATCTTCAACGTCACCAACTGCGTCATCACCAATAACAAGTCGCTCGGCTCCGGCGGCGACGCGGGCGGGCTGTTCACCCGCTTCGGGGCGACACTGACCGTGACCGGCAGCAACATCTCCGGCAATTCGTCGTTCTTCTCCGGGGCGGGCATCTATTCCCGGAACGACAAAGTCACCATCATCGACACCACGATTTCGGGTAACGTCAACGTCGGCACGTCGAACGCCAACGCGGGCGGCGGAGGCCTTTACATCAATGCCGTCCTCGGCGCGTCGGACGTTCTCATTCGCAATTCGACGATCTCCGACAACGTCAGCAACCGCAACGGCGGCGGCATCCTGTTCCGCAACGGGACGAATTACTCGAAGTTCACGATCCAGAACACGACGATTGCCGGCAACCGCTCGCTGAACAGCAGCACGACGCCGGGCAACTCGGCCGGTGGTCTCAGCATTACAGGCGGGGGCACGCTCGTCGCCAGTATCGAGAGCAGCATCCTCTCCAACAACATCGCGGCCAGTTTTGCGGACATCTCCTTCTCGGCGACCAACTCGCTGGCGGCCAAGAACACGGCCGTCGGCAGCAGCGTCGGCGGGTCGATTACGAACAACGGCGGCAACCTGTTCGGCGCGACGCTCAACCTCGGCGCGCTGGGTCTGAACGGGGGCAACACGCCGACGCGCCTTCCGGCCGCAGGCAGCCCGCTGATCAATGCAGGGACCAATCCCGGCGCGGTCACCACCGATCAGCGCGGGGCGGGCTTTCCGCGCACCGTGGGCGGCGTGGCAGATATCGGCGCAGTCGAGTCGGGCACTGCCCCCGTGGCGGTGACCGGGCCGTATGCCGACATTCTGCTCCCGGGCGGCACGTCCTACGACTTCTCCGTGACCTACATCGACGATGTCGCCATCAAGACCTCGACGATTGACGGCGCGGACGTGACCGTCACCGGCCCCGGTGGCTTTTCGACGGTTGCCACCGTGAAGACCAGCCCGCTGCCCGGCGACGGTACTCCGCGGAGTGTCACTTACTCGTTCGTGCCTCCCGGCGGGTCCTGGGATTCGAGTGACAGCGGATACTATCAGGTCCTGATGAACTCCGGTCAGGTGACGGACACGTCGTCCAACGCGGTCGGCGCGGGCCTGCTGGGCCTGCTCCGCGTCGCGATTCCGGCTCCGCTGATCGTCACGACGACGACCGACGCCATCGTGACCAAGGCCGGCGACGCGCCCGGCACGCTCCGGCAAGCCATCTTCGACGCCAACGCCAACCCCGGCACCGATACCATCTCGTTCGACCCCGCCGTGTTCGTCACCAATTTGGGTTTGCCCACCGTCATTAATCTGACTCAGGGCCGGCTGGCCGTCGTCGACAATCTCGTGATCAATGGTCTGGGTACCGACCGCGTGGCCATCGACGGAGCGGGGAACGCGGGCCGGCGGGCGATGACCATCAGCGACAGTATTGTCGGCCGGCACCTCGTCGTCGACGTTTCCAAGATCGGCTTCCAGAACTTCAACTCGTTCGACGCCACGGCCGTCAACGACGGCGTGACCAACGGCGGGGCAATCCTGATCGCCGACGAGTTCGTGACGTTTACGGACTGTTCGTTCACGTCAAACGCTTCCGCGGCGACCGGCGGCGCGATCCACGTGCTCCGCAGCGGGGCCAATCTCGGCCTCACGCGGACGGTGTTCACCGGCAATTCGGCCGGGTCGAGTAGCACGCTCGACGGTGGCGGCGCGGTCCGCCTCGCCAACGCTTCGAATGCCACGATCACGGATTGCACGTTTGAGGGCAACACGGCTTCGGCATCCGTGGGGGGAGCTATCGTCGCCCAGGGCGGCGGGCTTCTCGTCACCGGCAGCAGCTTCATCGGCAACACCAACAACACGGGTAACGGAAACGCCTTCGGCGGCGCCGTGTTCCTGGCCGGCGCGGCCCCGGCGTTCGGCTGGACGATCCGTAACAGCACCTTCTTCGGCAACAAGTCCGGCGGACGGGGCGGGGCCATCGGAGTCAACAACTTCGGTTCGTTGACGCTTGGCGGCGCGGTCAACATGGGCACGACCCTGACCATTCAGAACGCGACCATTACCGGCAATACCAGCGGCATGGCCAATTCAGGCGCGAGCCCGGGGGGCGGCATCGGCTCGCAATACCTCGGCATGAACTACTCGATCGAGAGCTCGATCATCTCGGGCAACTTCCGGACCAACGGAGTCTCGACGCCCGTCGCCGCCGACATTGGCACCAGTGGCGCGTTGGGAAGCCGGGTTTTCCTGAAGAACTCCGCCGTCGGCACTCTCGCCAACATCGCCAGCTCCGCCTCGCCGGGCTTCGACTACGTCGATCTCGGCAACAACCTGATCGGAGCGGCCCTGAACCTCGACACGGCCCCGGCGTTCAACGGTGGGATCACCAAGACTGTCAAGTTCCTCGGCGCGAGCCCGGCCATCGATGCCGGCAGTAATCCCGCAGGGCTGACCACCGACCAGACCGGCGTGGCACGCGTGTTCGGCGTCCGCCCGGACATCGGGGCTTACGAATCGACGACCGTGCAGGACCTGCCCCGCGCCGTCGTCACCCTCCCGTCCGATGTCACAGTCAACAACAACGGCACGTTCAACATCGTGGTCGACTACTACGACCAGACCGGCATCTCGGCCGGGACGATTGATGTCAACGACATCGTCTACTACAAGTTCGCCGCGGTGCCTGCGCCGATCGCCCCGACTGGCGTGGCCGTCACGGGTTCAGGTTCGAAGCTCACGGCGACTTACACATTCCCCGTGCCCGTGGGCGGATTCAACAACGCGGCCAATGGGCAGTACGTCGTCTCGCTGAAGGCCAACCAGGTCTCCGACGGTACGAACTTCGTCACGACCACCGACACCACGACAGGCGTATTCCGAAGTGTGATCGGCAAGGTCTTCACCGTGACCACCAACACCGACGCGACCGTGACCAAGGCCGGCGACGCTCCCGGCTCGCTGCGTCAGGCGATTTTCGACGCCAACGCGTCGCTGGGCGTGGATACCGTGCAGTTCTCGTTCGGCGGGGCGACCACCATCGGCCTGACGGCCGGGGAACTCGTCGTCAACGACGGCGTTGTCATTCAAGGCCAGTCGGCGGTCAACTCGGTGGTCAGCCAGGCCGCCGCGTCGGGCCGGGTATTCCGCGTGGCCGGGCCGGGCGTGTTCACCGTAACCTTCGACAGCCTGACGATCGCCGGCGGCAAGATCACGTCCGGCGGCAGCGCCCAGGGTGCGGGCATCGTCGCGCTCGACGAAAACATCGTCATCAGCAACTCGGTCGTTCGCGACAACTCGACACTCAGCTCCGGCGGCGGAATCGAAATCCACGAAGGCGGGACGCTCACGGTAATTAACAGCACGATCTCGAACAACACGGCCACCGGCATCAACGGCGGCGGCATCTTCATCAACCGCAATGCCGGCTCCGCGACCATCACCAACAGCTCGATCACCGGCAACACGGCGACCGTCGGCAGCGGCGGCGGCGTATACTCCGCGGTCGGCGGCAACATCCAGATCATCGCCAGCACCCTCTCGGCCAATTCGGCCGCGATCAACGGCGGTGGCGTCGGCATCACCAACCGCGGCAACCTCACCGTCCGCAACAGCACCGTGTCCGGCAACGTGGCCGCCACCGGCGCGGGAATCTCGATGACTGCGTACTTCCAGGGGCAGGCGCTCGTTCAGAATTCGACCGTGACCGGAAACACCGCGACTTCGGCCTCGGCTATCGTCGGCTACGGCGGTGCGATTGCGTGGAACACCGGCTCCGGCTCCACCACTTCCAACTACGCTTCACTGCAGGTGTCCAGCACAATAGTTGCGTCCAATACCTCGGCGAACTTCCCGGACGTGTCGAGCAACAGCCCGACATCGATGATCCAGAATCTGATCGGCGTGGCTGATGCCGGGTTCGTCCTTTCCGGGACCGGCAACGTGACCGGGACCAAGGCCAGCCCGCTCGACCCGATGCTGAGCCCGCTCGCCAACAACGGTGGACCGACCCTGACGCACGCCCTCAAGGCCGGGAGCCCCGCCCTGAATGTCGGATTCAACCCGGCGGGCCTGTCATTCGACCAGCGCGGCACGGGCTTCGCGCGGCTGAGCGACACGGGCGTGGACATCGGGGCCTTCGAGACACAGGTGGCCGCGCCGCCCTCGAAGTTCACGAATTTGGTCATCAACAACGGCGACGCCCAGCGGTCGCGGGTGAAGATCGTCCGGGTGAACTTCGACTCACCTGTCTCGTTCGTCGGGTCGCCGGCGGCCGCGTTCGACCTCAAGCGGAACTCCGATTCCGCCTCCGTCACGCTGTCCGCGGCGTTCAACCCCGGCGACTCGTTCGTGACGCTGACCTTCACGGGCGGCGCGGTCGACGGCAAGGCGGGCAATTTCTCGCTCGCCGATGGCCGGTACACGTTGACGCTGCTCGCCAACCAGTTCTCCGGCGGCGGGTTCGACGGCAACAACAACGGCGTGGCCGACGGCTCGCCGGCGGACAACCTGGCGATCAGCTCGGCGGCCGCGCCGAGCCTCCCCACAAACATCTGGCGGCTGGCCGGCGACTACGACGCCTCGGGCCAAGTGACTTCGACTGACTTCCTACAGTTCCGCCTGGCGTTCCTTTCGACGCTAGACGCCTTTGACTTCGACGGAAGCGGCACGGTGGATTCTGCGGACTTCCTGCGATTCCGACTGAACTTCCTGGCCACGCTGCCGTAAGCTCACTGGGACGCTGCTTTCCCCCCCGCGTCTTACCCTGGAGGCCTCATGCTTCGGAGAATGCTGAGTCTGGTATTGGTGGCCGGCTTCGCGCTGGCCGCCCCGGCGGCGGAGCCCGCCGCGGGCAATTGGAAGGTCGTGTTCTCGCCGAATTCCGCGGTCGATGTCATCGAAGGCATCGTCAAGCTGGAGAAAAAGGACGGCGCGTGGATCGCGTCCGTCGCATCGCCCGGCTATTCCCGGGACCTGAAGGTCGACGGTATCACCGTGAACGGTGACAAGGTGAAGCTGACGTTCAAAAAAGGACCGGCCGCCGGGTCTTTCGAAGGAAAGATCACGGGCGAGAAATCAATGCGCGGCGACTACGACGACGGCCGGGCGGTCTACGCCGCGAACATGATCTGGACCGAAGACGACACCGTCAGCCAGCAGGCGTCGATCGTGCGCAAGGCGCCGCCCGCGCCGCTCGCCGAGTTGAACAAGCTGCGGATGGCGGCCACTCAGGCCCGAGCCAAACTCCGCAATGCCAAGGACGACGACGAGAGGAAGCAGATCAACGAAGAATTCAACGCCAAGATGAAAGAGGCGGACGCCGCCGCACCGGCCGCATTCCGCAAGGTGATCAGCGACCATCCCGATGACGTGGCCGTCATCGAAGCCGTGAGCCAGCTGATTCAGGCCGGTGCGAAGAACGGCGTGAAGGTGGACGACGCCCGGGCGTGGGTGGCGGCCGCGAACAAGATGGCCGAGGGTTACGGCCCGCGCTTCGCCCGCGAGACCGGCATTGGCCTGGCCGAGGGTCTGGCCCGGCAGGCGGACCTCAAGCCGCTCGCTCTCGAACTGGCGACCAAGGCGGATGCCGCGCTTGGGCCCGACGGCCCGGCCGCGGCTCAGGTCCGCGTCGTCTCGATCCTCATGACGGCGGCGGGCGAAGGCACCCCGGCCGGCAAGGGCTTCGCGGCCCGGCTCGAAAAGCTCGAAACGAAGCTCGACGAGGAATACCTCGCCAAGCATGCGAAGTTCGAAGTCGCACCGTACGCGGGGCGGAAGGACGGCGGCAACAAGGTCGTCCTGCTCGAGCTATTCACCGGGGCCCAGTGCCCGCCGTGCGTCGCCGCCGACGTGGCCTTCGACAAGCTCGCGACGGCTTACAAGCCGACCGACGTGATCCTCCTGCAATACCACCTGCACATCCCCGGCCCGGACCCGCTGACCAATGCGGAAACTGAAGCGCGATTCAAGTACTACTCCGAGGCCTTCCCCGACGAAGTGGGTGGCACGCCGACTACGATTTTCAACGGGCTGCCAAAAGCCGGCGGCGGCGGCGGCGAAGCCAACGCGCCAAACAAACTGACGGCCTACCGCAAGGTCATTGATCCCGTCCTCAACGAAAAGACGAACGCGAAGCTGACGCTCAAAGCGATGAAGTCCGGTGACGAGATCAAGCTGGCCGCGTCGGCTGATCTGGCGGAAGCCGGTGAAAACCTCAAACTGCACTTCGCGCTGGTGGAAGAAAACGTCCGCTACCCGGGCGGCAACGGCCTGCGGTTCCATCATCACGTCGTCCGCGCCCTGCCGGGCGGGGCCGACGGCATGGCCTTGGCAGGCAAGTCGGAGCAGCGGCAGGCGAGCGTCAACCTCGCCGAACTCCGCGGTAAGCTGACGAAGTACCTCGACGAGACCGGCGCACGCCGGCCTTATCCGAAACCGTACCGCCCGATGGAAATGAAGAAGCTGAAGGCGGTCGCCTGGGTCCAGGATCACAAGACCCACGAAGTGATCACGGCCGTCGAGGCCGAGATCGGCGAAGGCGCGGCCGGCTGAGCCCGGCTGATACGATTCCGACAACACTGCGGGACCCCGGCGATCAGCCGGGGTCCTCTTTCATGCCCGCTTGTCCCGTTCCATCATCTCTTCCCAGTGTTCGTACAACTCTGTGAGCCGCGTCCCGGCCGACTCCAGTGCGGCCATCGTCTCCTTGACTTTCTCGTGATCGCGATAGATTTCCGGGCTCTCGAGGGCGGCCTTGGCGGCGGTCTGGGTTTCTTCCATCACGGCGATGTCGGCTTCGATCTCGTTGACCTTGCGGTACGGGTACTTCCATTTCTTCTTCGCGGTCGCCGAGGCGGCGGGCGGCGGGCCGGACTTCCGCGCCGCGGCCGACTGCCGCTCTTCCTTCTCCTTCGCCGCGGCCAGTTGCTCGGCCCGCAGTGATTCGTAGGTATCGAAGTTGCCGTACACCACCTGTGGCCGTTCGCCCTCGAACACGATCAGCAGGTCGACCACGCGGTTGAGAAAGTACCGGTCGTGGCTGACGACGATGACCGTGCCCTCGAAATTGAGCAGTGCGTCTTCAAGAGCCTCGCAGGCCCATAAATCGAGGTGGTTGGTCGGCTCGTCGAGGACCAGGACGTTGACGCCCGCCGCGACCAGCCGGGCCAGCGCGGCCCGGCTCCGCTCGCCGCCAGAGAGCTCGCCCACCTTCTGCTCGACGATCTCGCCCTGCAGGCCGAACCGGGCCAGCAGGTCGCGCATGGTCTGGTTGGTGATGCTCGGATCGGGCTTGGGCCAGACGGCGTCGATCACGGATTTATCGTCGGGCAGCAGCTTCAGGTGCTGGTCGAGATAGCCGAGCTGCGTCAGGTGCCCCCGGCGGGCCACGCCGGTGTCGGGCTTTTCCTCGCCGATGAGGATGCGGAGGAGCGTCGTCTTGCCGCAGCCGTTCGGCCCCATGATGCCGAGCCGCTGCCCGCGCTTCACTTGAAAGCTGAGGTCGCGGAATAGCGGCCGGTCGAACGCCTTGCTGAGCCCGTCGGCCTCGAACACGACATCCCCGGCCCGCGTCACGTCGCCGAACTTGATGGCCGGGGCGGAGATCAGCGTCGGCTTCTCGACCCGCTCCAGCTTGTCGAGTGTCTTCTGCCGGGATTGGGCCTGCTTGGCCAGTTGCCCGTAGTTGACCCGGCGGATGTACTCTTCCTGCTTCAGGACGTACTCTCGCTGGGCTTCCCACGCCTTGAGGTCCTGCTCGTACCGCTCCCGGCGGAGCCGGACGTACTGCCTGTAGTTGCCCGGAAACACGCGGATCTGTCTCTGGTGCAGCTCGAAGGTCTTGTTGGTGACTCGGTCGAGGAAGTACCGGTCGTGGCTGACGATGATCATGCCCTGCGGGCGGGCGATCAGGTAGCTTTCCAGCCAGCGGGTCGCGCCGATGTCGAGGTGGTTGGAGGGCTCGTCGAGCAGCATCACGTCGGCCGCAGTGAGCAGAATCTTCGCGAGTAGTAGCCGACGCTGCTGCCCGCCGGAGAAGGTGTTCACCGGCCGGTCGTAGTCCTCGCGGCGAAAACCGAGGCCGTCGAGCACTTCCTCGACGCGGTGATCGAGGGCGAAGGCGTCTTCGTGGTGCAGTTGCTCCGTCAGCCGGTCGAACCGGGCCGCGAGCGACTTCCGCTCCGCCTCATCGGTGGCGGCGGCCAGTTGCTCTGCCGTGCGGTGAAGGTCTTCCTGCTTCTCCAGAAGGTGGGCGAAGGCGTCTTTTGCTTCCTGAAACAGCGTCTGCGTCGGGCCGAAGTCCGGGTGCTGCCGGAGGATCGCCAGGGTCGCGCCGGCATGCAGGCGGACGTCGCCGCGGTCCGGCTGATCGAGGCCGGAGAGGACTTTCAACAGGGTCGTCTTCCCAGCCCCGTTCGGCCCGACGAGCCCGACGCGTTCCCCGGCATACAGTTCGAACGACACGCCGTCGAAAAGCGGCGTGGCGTCGTACCCCCGTGCCAGATCCGTGCAGCTCATGAGAATCATTCAGAAACTTTAGGGCCGGCCGTGTTTCCGGGAAATCCCGAATCCGCGGGCGAGCCGGCCGCATCGAATCGAAATGGGCTTGGCCGTCCGCTCGCCAGGCCGGCTACAATAGGGAAGTTGTGGAGGCGGCATATGCGCTGGCTGACGGCCATTCCGGTGTATAACGAAGCGCGGTCGGTACACGACGTCCTGACCGAGGTCCGCCGGCACAGCCCGGAGATCCTCGTCGTCGACGACGGTTCCACGGACGCCACGCCCCAGTTGCTCGATGCCGAGCCGGGTCTGCTCCGCATCCGCCACGAGCCCAACCGCGGCTACGGGGCGGCCCTGCGGTCGGCCTTCGACTTCGCGGTCCGGCACGGCTACGAAGTGCTCGTGACCATGGATTGCGACGGTCAGCACGAGCCGGAGCGCATTCCCGTATTGCTCGAGTCGCTCTGGGACTGCGACATCGCTTCGGGCAGCCGGTATCTCCGCGACTTCCGGCAGAACACGCCGGTGCCCGAAGAGCGCCAGCTCATCAACAAGACCGTGACCCGCGAGCTGAACGAGCGGTACGGCCTGAACCTGACTGACGCCTTCTGCGGCTTCAAGGCGTATCGCACCAGCATCCTGCCGAAGCTCGAAATCTCCGAGACGGGCTGGGGCATGCCGCTCCAGCTTTGGGTACAGGCGGCGAAGCTCGGCCTGCGGGTCCGCGAAGTCGGCGTGCCGCGGGTTTATCTCGATCCCACGCGGGCGTTCGGCGGCGTCATGAACGACCCGACGGCCCGACTCGAGCATTACCGGCAGGTCATCAATCAGGCCGATGCCACGTTTCAGCCGGACTGCGGCGACCGGACCTGGCCCTGCCGCGAGCTCTGTTCGTGATCGGTCGGAAGCTGCGCGCCCCTGCCGACGACGGCGGGATCCTGTACGAGCCAGATTCCAAACGAATTGACCTGATATTGAAGAAGGCCGGGTCGTTCGACCTGCCGGGCCGGCCGTTCGCCGGCCTCACGCTGGCGGAGTTTCGCCGGCAGGCCCGCACCGAAGTACTGGCCCGGGTCTGCGAACTGAACCCGGGAATCGACCTGACGAACGGGGGCCATTGGCTCGTGGCCGGTCATCAGCCGGAGCTGTTTCATCCCGGCGTATGGCTCAAGAACTTCGCCCTCGCCCGCTTCGCCCGACACCCCAGTTATCGCGGCTGGGTGACTCTCAACCTAATCGTCGATAACGACGTGCCGAAAGCCGCGGCCGTGCGCGTCCCCGCTTGGCATCCGGGCATCGCGCCGGCCGACGTGCAGGTGACGGCAGTCCCCTTCGATCTTTCTCCCGTGGCCGACGTGCCGTTCGAGCGGTGGACCTGCCGCGATGTGAACTTGTTCCGCAGTTTCCCGGACCGACTGCGCGAGGCGACGCGCGATTGGCCGTTCCCCATCATCGGTCTGAATCATTGGACGCCGGGCGAGACGGTCGGCGCGAGTGTGGTGGCCGCCCGGCAAGCGGTCGAAGCCGAGTGGGACTTCCGCAATCCGGAGTTGCCGGTCTCCGCTCTTTGCGGGACGGCGGCGTTTCGGGCGTTTGCCGAGTCGATCTGGTCGCGGGCCGACGAATTTCGCGACATCCACAATTCCGCGCTGCACGAGTATCGGGAGCGGTACCGCATCCGCAGCCGGCACCATCCGGTCGCGGAGTTGACGGGGGCCGGGCGGGCGGTCGAGACGCCGTTCTGGACGTGGACCGAAGACAAGCCGCAGCGGCAGCGGGTGTTCCGCGAATCGCCGGGCAGCCCCCTGCCCGCCCTGATCCGCCCGCGCGCTCTCACGCTCACGCTATTCGCCCGGATCGTACTGGCGGACGTGTTCGTCCACGGGATCGGCGGCGGCAAATACGATGAGCTGACCGATTCCATTGCGTTTGCGTTCTTCGGGGCCGCCCCGCCACCCTACGTCGTGCTGACCGGCACGCGACGATTACCGCTGCCGGCCTTCCTAGCCGAAGAGGGCGACCGATCGCTGCGTGTCCTCCGCGACGCGACGTGGAACCCGCAGCGGGACTTGCCGGGCCACCCACTGACCTTGGAACGAATGAAACTCATCGCACTTCCGCAGACGACGAAGCGCGAGCGGAAGACGCGGACGCAGTTGCTGCACGCCAACCTGACGGCGTTCGAGTCGGTCGCCGGTCCGTTGCGCGACGAGGCAAGACGACGTTGGGACGAATCGCAACTCCGCCGGTCGGCCAACGCTGTGCTCGGCTCGCGGGAGTACGCTTGGCCACTTTACTCGGCGGACGTGCTGAAAGGTTGGCTCACCGGCCGGTCGTAACGGGCGGGGCCGGCCACAAACCGCGATCGGCCAAAACGGTGGTCCAACGCTTGAAAAACCCGTCTTCGCCGAACGCTGTCCGGTAGCTGGCAAGCGTTTCGCCGGCCCGCTCAAATGACTGCCGGGCCAACTCCGGGACCTCGGCCCGCTCCCATGCCAGCCCGCGGTCGGCATCGACGAGGACCATGTTTTGGGCCACCTCGATGTTCTTCGGATTCGACTTCGCGATCGCGAATCGAATCCGGCGGGCCAGATCGAAAAGGCCAATGACATCGTCGGTGAGGCCACGATCGAGCAGTAGCTCCGCAAGTTGAAACAACGGCGGGACCATTTCGCCTGCCAACTCCGGGTAGTCCGGATGCCAGGCCGCGCGGTCGGCCAATTCTGCGATCATGTTTCGATACGCTTCCTCCGCGGCCGGCAGTAAACCGGCCCGACTCAGGCACTGACAGCGCCGGATCAACGACTGCCAGCGCTGATCGGGCGTCAGGGCGGCGTCGGCGGCTCGCCGGAAGTCTGCGGCCGCTTCCTCAAATCGCAGGAGCCCCGATCCCGCCAACCCTCGGTTCTGGAAGACGAACCATACAACGCGAAACGACTGACCGGACCCACTGTTCATTCCCGACTCCAGCACCATTTCGACCGACCGGTTCAGTTCGGCATGGGCCTCGTCGTACCGGCCGTGTTGCACGTGCAGCCATCCCAGGCTCGACCTCGCCCGCACGGCGTTGAGCGCGGCCGGCTCGCTGGAACGGAAGGTCTCGAAGAGCTGTCCCATCCGGTCCGCGGCATACTGAAAATGTGCCTGCGCCTCGCGATACCTGCCGAAGTGCGACAGCAGATATCCGTAACTCAACGACAACTCGGCCTGCTCGCGCACGAGTTGTTTGGAAATCGACTCGGCCGCCAGGTCGCGTAGCGACTCGCCCAGCTTGTAGTCGTGCTCGGCCGCCACGTACTTGCCCTCCTTGCGGAGCGACGCTGCCCGCGTCCGAAGCGCCTTGACCAGCGCGAGCCGGTTGTTCACTGTCGGGCGTTCCTTCCAGAGCGCGAGCGACAACTCACATGCTTCGTCCGCCAGCGGAGGTACGCCGGGGCCGCCGGTGTCGAGAAGACATTCGGCCAGCACGCACAGTACCCAACAGCGGCTGATGCGGTACTGCGGATTCTCCGGCGAGATCGACCGATAGATCTCAACCGACCGCCGCCCGGACTCGATGCACTCGGCGAAATTGCGCAGAGTATTCTGGGCGCAGCACTCCTGTAGCAATGCGTAGGCGAGGCCCGCTTTGTACGTCGCGTTATCCGGATGTTTGGCGACGAGCCCATCGTAAAGCTGAACGGCCCGCTGCCCGACCACGGCGGCCTCCCGCGCCCGGCCCAACTCGTGGAACACCAGGGAGAGCCGGGTCGCGACTTGCGCCTGACCGTGCCGCACAGCCGGCCGGTCGCCGGCCTGGGCCAGCACCTTCTCGTAATACCCCACGGCGGAATCGAGCAATTGGCTACGGGCGACGTTCAAATCCGCCTTCCGCAGCGCGGGATTCTCCAGCGCGATGGTCGCGAACTGATCGACTGCCTTTTGCAGGTCTTCAAGATTCTCGTCCGCACGCCGGTTCTCCGCGCGGGCGGCGTCGAGATTGCGATTCGAGTCGGCGAGCGCGTCTTGCAGCTTGACGGAATACCAGCCGATGACCCCGGCGATCACCGTCAGGCTGGCGAACGCGAGGAACACCAGCGCGGCCCAGGCCGGGTTGCGGCGCGCCCAGCGTGAGACGCGTTCGAAGATGCCCGGGGGCCGGGCGGCGACTGCTTCGCCGGCCACGAACCGCCTCAGGTCCGCGGCCATCGCCTCGGCCGAGGGATACCGCCCGGCCGGGTCCGGCGCGAGCGATTTCATCACAATTGTTTCGAGGTCACGCGGCACCTGCGGGGCCCGCTCCCGCGGCGGCACGATCCGCCCCGTTCGCACCGCCTCCATGAGCCGGGCCTTGTCGGCCTCCCCGTAGACGGGTTCAAGCGTGACCAATTCGTAGAGCGTCGCGCCGAGAGAGTAGACATCTGAGCGGGCGTCGGCAGGGCCGCGGAACCGCTCGGGGGCCATGTATCGGGGCGTGCCGAGCACGTCGCCGGGATGCGTCAGGTCGTCGGATTCATCGGCGCGGGCCAGCCCGAAATCCGTGACCCAGATGTGGCCGCGGGCGTCGAGCATCAGGTTTGAGGGCTTGATGTCGCGGTGCAAGACGCCCAGAGCGTGTGCGTGGGCCAGCGCGTCGGCCACGGCCGCGCCCAGCCGCGCCACGTTGCGGTAGTACTCGGCCGGGATCGCATTGAACCACCCGGAAGCCGGCTTACTCAGATTCGTGGTCGAAGTACCGGTCCGGTGCGATCGCAACTCGCGGAGGACGGCGTCGAGCCCCTGCCCGTCGATGTGCTGCATGGCGAAGTACAACCGCCCGGCATCCGCGCCCACGCCGTAGACCGGCACGATATGCTCGTGGTGCAACCGGGCGGCGATGCGCGACTCCCGGCGGAACCGCTCGACGCGCTGGGGCGTGGCCGCGGCCTCAGGATCAAGCACTTTCACTGCCACGTGGCGGCCCAGCGATTCCTGAAACGCCTCATACACGACGCCCATGCCCCCGCGGCCGATCTCGCGGACGACGCGGTACTCGCCCAGCCGGGTCGGGGCGGCCGAGCGACGCACCGGTCCCAGCCCGCTGCCGAGCAGTTCGAGGTCCACGAGCGCGGGAAACAGATCGCGGATGCGGTCGGCGAACTGCGGATAGGCCTGCGTGAATTCTTCAAGGGGCGGTCGCTCGCCGCGTCGGTAGCGTTCGAGAAACGCCTCGGCGATGGCATCGATCGGGTCTTCGGTGGGATCGCTCATGTGAGCGCTTCCAATCCGCCCGGCCCGCCCGCCATGGCCCGGCGAAGCCGCTCCAGCGCGCGGATATATCGCTTCCCCGCGGCCGCCTTGCTGATGCCGAGAACCTCCGCCGCCTCCGTCGCCGAGAGCTGCTCGAAGTGCCGGAGGCAAAGCGCTTCGCGGTCGAGCGGGTCAAGCTCATTCAGGGCCGCGTGCAGTCGGGCGTGCCGCTCGGCGCGGTCCAGTTCGTCGGGGGGCGCGTCGCACTTGCCGAGCAACTGCGACGCGAGGACCACGCTCGACGCTTCGGGAATCGCGCCTCGGAAGATCGACACGTCGCGGGCCGCGTCGCGCATCTGTGTGCCGAGGTGGTAGCGGTGCAGCTTGGACAGCCGGTGCCCGGCCACGAGTCGCAGCCAGAGGAAGAACGGGTATTTGTCTTCGGACAGGAAGCCCGGCAACTGCTCGAACGCGTCGAGATACGCCTCCTGCAGCACGTCCGACGGATCGACGCGCTGGTGCAGCAGCGGATCGAGCCGGACGGCGACCATCCGCCGGAGTCGGGCGTGAAACCGGCCGAGGAGTTCCTGCCAGGCCGCGGAATCACCCCGGGCGGCCCGCTCCAGCGCGGGCCGCAGTTCGATGTTGGATAGTGATCTGTCTTCCGCCATAACCATGATTGCCGACCACCCACCCGACCGGGACAGTTTCCGCAGGCGCATCGGGTCGCGCCGGGTTCGCCGGTCCCGCCCGCAACCGGATGCTGTTCATCACCTTACGACCTGTCCTCGGGTCGGATAATCCGGCCTTTCCGGATTCCCGGGCCCGCGCCACGTGGCGGCCGGCGGCGGCACTTTCGTCTGGTTCGTTTCAATCGTTTGAATTAACGTGGGAGGGGCGATCCAAGCGGGGTATCTTCCCCTCACTCTTGGACTTAACTTGCCTCACCCCCCCACTCCAACACAATAATAGGGTTCGGGCAGCGGCGAACCGCGGCAAACCCGACCAGAGAGTTCCTGGAACATGCATCCCCCCACCTTCGCGACCCGCGCGAATCTGGAGCTACTGGACGAGTACTACCAGCGATGGCTGGCGGACCCGTCGAGCGTCGACGCGCATTGGCAGGCCTTTTTCGAGGGCTTTGCCCTCGCCTCGGACGGCGAGGCGAAGGAATCGGAAGCGCAGACCCGCGTCGTCCGGCTCATTGCCGCGCACCGCGACCTCGGCCACGTCATGGCCGACCTCGATCCGCTGCACCCGCCCCCGCCCGCCGACGAACAACTCGAACCGGCATTCTTCAACCTCACTCCCGCGGACCTTGATCGTACCTTTGACGGCAGCGCGTTCATCGGGATGCATCGGGCGACGCTCCGCGAGATCATCCACGCCTGCCGGGAAACTTACTGCCGGACGATCGGCTTCGAGTTCCAGCACGTACCCGATCTCCGCATCCGCGCGTGGCTCAAGGACCGCATCGAGCCGAACCGCGGCCGGCCGAACTTCGCCGCCGAGCAGAAGGTCCGCATCCTCCGGAGCCTTCTCTACGGCGAGTTGTTCGAGGACTTCCTCCAGTCGCGGTATCAGGGTCAGAAGCGGTTCTCGCTCGAGGGGGCCGAGGCGCTGATCCCGCTGCTCGACACCATCGTCCAGAAGTCGGCGTCCATGGACATCCGGGAGTTCGTGATCGGCATGGCCCACCGAGGCCGCCTGAACGTACTCGCCAACATTCTCGGCAAGCCGTACGACCGCATCTTCGCCGAATTCGAGGATCACTTCGTCGACGACTCGACCGACGGCGACGGCGACGTGAAGTACCACCTCGGCTTCTCGAACACGCTCAACGTCAACGGCCATCGCGTCCACTTGTCGCTCACGCCAAACCCCAGCCACCTCGAATCGGTGAACGCCGTGGTCGAGGGCCGTGTGCGCGCCAAGCAGGAGCTGTTTGGTGACACCGAACGCCGGATGGGCGTGCCCCTGCTCATCCACGGCGACGCGGCCATGCCGGGCCAGGGTCAGGTGGCCGAGGCCCTCAACATGGCGGGCCTCGAAGGGTACAACACCGGCGGCACTCTGCACGTCGTGATCAACAACCAGATCGGGTTCACGACCCAGCCGAGCGACAGCCGCTCGACCCGCTACTGCACCGACGTGGCCAAGCTGATCTACGCCCCGATCTTCCACGTGAACGCGGACGACGCGGAGGCCGTGGCCTTCGTCGCCGAGCTGGCCCTCGAATACCGGCAGACGTTTAACCGCGACGTGGTTATCGACCTCGTGTGCTACCGCAAGTACGGGCACAACGAGGGCGACGAGCCGACCTACACCAACCCGCTCATGTACCAGCGGGTCAAGCAGAAGCCCGCGCCTTCGACGATATACGCCCGCAAGCTCGTCGACGACGGCGTGATCTCCGCCGAACAGTCGGCGCAGATGTACCAGGAGTTTTCCGACAAGCTCGACGCGGCGCAGAAGGACATGCGGCAATCGCCCAAGCGCAAACGGGGCATGTCGAAGTTCGAGTCGCCGCGCTGGCAGGAATTCACCTTCAACTACTCGCACGACCCGATCGATACCGGTGTCCCGTTCGAGAACCTGAAGACCATTGCCGAAGGCTATACCAACCTGCCGGCCGGCTTCCACATGCACGAAAAGCTGCGCACCTCGGTCATCGAGAAGTGGCAGGAATCGGTTCTGAAGCGTGAATCGGTTGAGTGGGGCCTCGCCGAGTCTCTGGCATTCGGCTCGCTGCTCCTCGACGGCACGCCCGTCCGCCTTTCGGGGCAGGACTGCCGCCGTGGCACGTTCAGCCAGCGGCACTCGACGTACGTCGATGTCGACAACGGTCAGCGGTATATTCCGCTCAACCACCTGCGGCCCGAGCAGGCGAAGTTGCAAGTCTGGGACAGCCCGCTCTCGGAGTATTCCGTCCTCGGATTCGAGTACGGTTACTCGCTCGACGACCCGAAGACGCTCACGCTCTGGGAGGCCCAGTTCGGCGACTTCGGCAACGGCGCGCAGGTCATCATTGATCAATACCTCGCCGCGGGCGAGACGAAGTGGCAGCGGGCCAGCGGCCTCGTGCTGCTGCTGCCGCACGGCTACGAGGGCCAGGGCCCAGAGCACTCGTCGGCACGGTTGGAACGGTTCCTGCAGTTGTGTGCCGACGACAACATGCAGGTATGCAACTGCACGACCCCGGCCCAGTATTTCCACCTGCTCCGCCGGCAGATGAAGCGGAATTTCCGCAAGCCGCTCGTCGTGATGACTCCGAAGAGCCTGCTCCGGCACCCGATGGCCCGCTCGCCCGTCGCGGACCTGACCGCGGGGCGGTTCCACGAAGTGCTCGAAGCGCCGGGGGTCGACCCGGCCGCAGTGCGCCGCGTGTTCCTGTGCAGCGGCAAGGTCTACTACGACTTCGCGTGGGACGTGAAGGAGAAGAAGCCCAAGGTGCTGCCCAAGGACGTGGCCCTGATCCGGGTAGAACAACTCCACCCGTTCCCGGCCGATCAGATCCGGGCCGCCCTGAAGCGGTTCCCGAAGGTGCACCGGTTCGTCTGGATTCAGGAAGAGCCCGAGAACATGGGCGCGTGGCATTACATGGAGCCGCGGATGCGGGCGCTCGGTTTCCCGGTGGAATACGTGGGCCGGGATGCGTCTTCGAGCCCGGCCACCGGTTCGTACCGCATTCACGACCGCGAGCAGAAGGAACTGGTGGAGTGCGCCCTGGCCGACCTGATCCCGTACCGCGTGCGGGCCGTGCCGCCTGTCGCCGAGAAAAGTCCTGAAACCACACCCCGGCCGGCGAAGTAACGCTGCCGCGGCTGACGGAGCATCTGCATGCCCGCCGAGATCAAGGTACCGTCGTTCGGGGAGTCGATCACCGAGGGCGTGCTCGCGCGCTGGATCAAGAAGGACGGCGAAGTCGTCCGCCGGGATGAGCCCGTCGCCGAGATGGAGAGCGAGAAGGCGACCAGCGAAGTGCGCTCGCCCGCATCCGGCCGGCTGAAGACCACGGTGCCCGAGGGACAGACCGTGCCCGTCGGCGCGGTGATCGCGATGATCGACGAATCAGTCACCGTACCCGCGGCCGCACCGACCGCGGCACCCGTGGCAACCGCCATCGCGCCATCTAAGGCGGAGCCGGCCATGTCGCCCGCGGCACGGATTCACGCCGAGTCGCGCGGCGTCGACCCCGGCCGGGTCGCCGGCTCAGGTCGCGGCGGAAGGATCATCAAGGAAGACGTGCTCGCCAGCACCGGCCCGACCAGCAACGGCGCGGCCACGCCGGTCCCGGCAAGTGCGCCGATGGTCGTGCGGTCCGGGGCCCGCGAGGTACGCGAGCGCATGAGCCCGATGCGGCAGCGGATCGCCGCCCGGCTCCTCGAATCCCAGCAATCCACCGCGTCGCTGACCACGTTCAACGAAGCGGACATGACGGGCATCAATGAACTGCGGGCCCGCTACAAGGACAAGTTCAAGGAGAAGCACGGTATCGGTCTGGGCTTCATGTCGTTCTTCGTGAAGGCCGCGGTCGAAGCCCTCAAGGCCTTCCCCGCTGTGAACGCCCGGATCGACGGCTCGGAGGTCGTCTACCAGAACTTCTACTCGATCGGCGTCGCGGTCAGCACGCCGAAAGGCCTCGTGGTTCCCATCCTGAAAGACGCCGACGCGCTGACTTTCGCCGGCGTCGAGGCAGGCATCGCCGCGCTGGCCGTGAAGGCCCGCGACGGCAAGCTCACGGTCGACGACCTGCAGGGCGGCACGTTCACGATCACCAACGGCGGCGTGTTCGGCTCGATGATGAGCACACCGATCCTCAATCCGCCGCAGACCGGCATCCTCGGGATGCACGCGATCAACAAGCGGCCGGTGGTGGTCAACGACCAGATCGTGATCCGGCCCATGATGTACCTGGCCCTGACCTACGATCACCGGCTCATCGACGGCCGGGACGCCGTGCAATTCCTCGTCCGGATCAAAGAATGCGTTGAGAATCCCGAAAGACTCATGTTGGAAGTCTGACGCCCTTACCCATCGAAGGAGTTTGAGAAATGCGGACATTTGTACTCGGCCTCGCGGCCCTCATGGGCGTTGCGCTCGTCGGCCGGGCCGATGACACCAAGGCGGTCGCCGCCGGCGACCTCGTCAAATACGTGCCGGCCGACGGCAAGTTCTTCGTCCACGTCAACCCGCCCCAACTGTTCGCCAGCGAAATGGTCCGTAAGGTCGTCCCGATGGTGTTCGACCGCTACGGCGATCAGATCGTCGGCATGATGGCCCTTGCCAAACAGTTCAACCCCAACAGCCCGGAGATCCCCGAGGCTCAGGCCAAGGACGCCATCAAGAAGATGGCCGACCCGAAGACCATCGCCCAGGCCTTTGACGTGGCGAAGGACGTGGTCACCGATATCGTCGTGTCCGGCTCCATGAACGGCGAGAAGCCCGACGTGGTCGTGCTCATCAAGTGCCAGTTCTTCACCGCGGAGATGGCCGAGATGATGGCAAACCTCGCCGGCGCAAACCCGCAGATGAAGATCGAGAAGATGAAGAAGGCCAAGGGCACCGTGTACGCCATCGCAGTCCCGAACGTCGACGAAAAGGTCTACCTCGCGATCCCCGAAGCCGGCGTGGCTCACATCACCATGAGCGAAGCCAAGTCGGAAGGCGCGTTTGCCGCGGCCTCCAAGCCGGACCCGAAGCTGGCCGCCCTGATGACCAAACGCGACAAGAACGACTTCATCTTCGCGACCGGTCTCGGCACCGACGACGCCGACTACGCCACCATGGCCATGAACCTGACGCTGGGCAAAGACATCGGCGTGAAGATGGCGATGGAATACAAGGATGAAAAGAAGGCCGCCGAAGAGGCCAAGGATATGACTGACAAGCTCAAGGAACTCGTCGAGCAAATGAAGGGTGTGCTGGGCGATAAGGGCGCGGCCATCAAGGAAAGCGCGGAGAAGACGAAAGTCACCGCCGACGGCAAAAAGGTGAACGCCTCGATCTCGATCCCGGGCGCGGCCGTCGAAAAGCTGCTCTCGAAAGACTAACTTCAATATGAGCCCGGGGCTTCGCCACCCCGGGCTTCTTCATGCGCCGAGCAGGCGGTCCAGATCGAGTTGCTCCGCCGCCCGCCACTGCTCTTCCGTGCCGATCGGCAGCCAGGTCGTGGCCGGCACTGCGTGGAATTCACCGCGGGCGATCAGATCAGCCACTACGTCGGTAATCTCGTATTCGCCCCGTGGCGACAGCTCCAGCTTGATGTCGAACGCGCTGCGCGGGAACAGGTACGCGCCGATGTTTGCAAGGTGCGTGCCCGTCAGGTCCGGCTTTTCGACGAGCTTCTCAATCGTCCCGTCCGGTCGCGGGAAGACGATGCCGAACCGCTTCGGCTCATCAACGGGATGCGCGAGGAGCCCCTGCGGCTTGGCGGCCAACCTCGCCAGATCACCGGCGGAATACAGGTCGTCGCCGTTGAGTACGAGCACGGAATCGCTCGTCGCGGCATCCCGGCAGGCGAGAAAGGCGTCGCCGGTACCGCGGGGCGTCGCCTGAAACACCGTCACGCAGTCGGCCACGTGCGATTGCCGGGCGACGTACTCCTCGACCTGTTCTTTCAGATAGTGGGTCACCACGATCAGCCGGCGGACGGCGGCGGGCAAAGCCCGTACGGTCCAGTCGAGGATCGGCCGGCCGCGGACCGGGAGCATCGGCTTGGGCGTCGTCAGAGTGTAGGGGCGGAGGCGGGTGCCGAGCCCGGCCGCCATGATGATCGCATCCATGCTTCTGATCTAGCAAAATGTCGGCCGGCGGTCGTGCCCGGATCTGCCGACGGCGCGGATGTGGCGGAGCCTGAGACTTCCGGCGATTTGGTCAAGCGGCGGGGTTGGCGCGGTCGAAGGAAGAGGGGTATCGGCGCACCTCGCGCCGACTGCCGGCGTTTCGCAGGACGCGCGACGCCGATAATGCCGTGCGCCCGGCACGGTACCAGGGAAGGAGCAGCCATGCGTCGGTTCTTCGTCATCCTCGCCGGTCTGGCCGTCATTCCGTCGGGTCTCGCCTGCCAGCACACCGCGGGCAAGTGCGATTGCAGCCCCGTGACGCCGCCCTGTGCGAAGTACGGTCTTTACACCGATCACTCGGCCGAGGTCCAGAAGGTGGAGTCGCTGCCGGCGGCCGCCCCGAAGGCGATGCCGGCCGGGCGCAACTAGCCCGTCTGCCGGCGACGCCGGCTCCGCGGCGTGCGATGAACCTTCGGCGCCTCGGGCGGCCGGGCGGCCGGCGTCTCCACGGCCGCCTGCCGCCGGGCCGCGTTCATC
>JAIBBI010000052.1 GCA_019694755.1 Gemmataceae bacterium | reverse complement strand
TCGCGGTACCGCTAAGCGTAAAAGTCTCATCCGGTTCGTCGGTGGTGTCCTGGATCGTGGACACGCGGACTTCGATCCCCGTGCTCGTGGCGGGGACGGTGACTTGGGTGCCGGCCGCACCGCCGCCGGGCAGCCATGTCATGCCGCCGTCGGTGGAGTATTCGAAGGTGCTGGCAATGAAGTCGACGCCCGCGGTGGCGGAGACGCCGGTTGCGGTGAGATCGAGAACGATGGCGGTCGAGGACGGATTCGAGAGCGACACGCCGAAGACGACCTGATTGCCCTCAATCACCGCGCCGTTGCCGATGGTGATGGTCGGGGCCGGATCATTATCGATGATCGTGCCGGTGCCGCTGTTCACGGCCGTCACGGAACCGCTGATCGCGGTGCCGCCGAGGGTGAACGTCTCGTCGGGTTCGTCCGTGGTGTCCTGAACGGTGCTGACGCGGACCTGGATCCCCGTGCTGGTGGCGGGGACGGTGACCTGAGTGCCGGCCGCACCGCCGCCGGGCAGCCAGGTCGTTCCGCCGTCGGTGCTGTATTCGAAGGTGTTGGCAATGAAGTCGACGCCCGCGGTGGCGGAGACGCCGGACGCGGTGAGATCGAGGACGATGGCGGTCGACGAGGGGTTGGACAGGCTGACACCGAAGACGACCTGATTGCCTTCGACTGCAGAGCCGTTGCCGATGGTGATGGTCGGAGCCGGATCGTTGTCGATGATTGTGCCGGTGCCGCTGTTCACGGCCGTCACTGACCCGCTGATCGCAGTACCGCCGAGGGTGAAGGTCTCGTCGGGTTCGTCGGTGGTGTCCTGGATCGTGGACACTCGGACCTGGATCCCCGTGCTGGTGGCGGGGACGGTGACCTGGGTGCCGGCCGCACCGCCGCCGGGCAGCCATGTGATGCCGCCGTCGGTGCTGTACTCGAAGTTGTTGGCGGCGAAGTCGACGCCCGCGGTGGCGGAGACGCCGGTTGCGGTGAGATCGAGGACGATGGCGGTCGACGACGGATTCGAGAGCGACACGCCGAAGACGACTTGGTTGCCTTCGACTGCAGAGCCGTTGCCGATGGTGACAGTGGGAGCGGGGTCATTATCGATGATCGTGCCGATGCCGCTGTTCACGGCCGTCACGGAACCGCTGATCGCGGTACCGCCGAGGGTGAAGGTCTCATCCGGTTCGTCGGTCGTGTCTTGGATCGTGCTGACGCGGACCTGGATCCCCGTGCTGGTGGCGGGGACGGTGACCTGGGTGCCGGCCGCACCGCCGCCGGGCAGCCATGTCATGCCGCCGTCGGTGGAGTACTCGAAGGTGTTGGCGGTGAAGTCGACACCGGCTGTTGCTGTGACACCGGTCGCCGTGAGGTCGAGAACGATGGACGACGACGACGGATTCGAGAGCGACACGCCGAAGACGACCTGATTGCCTTCGACCGCGCTACCGTTGCCGATGGTGATGGTCGGAGCCGGATCGTTGTCGATGATGGTGCCGGTGCCGCTGTTGACCGCGGTGACACTGCCGGAGATGGCGGTGCCGCCGAGGGTGAACGTCTCATCCGGTTCGTCGGTGGTGTCCTGGATCGTGCTGACACGGACCTGGATGCCGGTGCTCGTGGCGGGGACGGTGACCTGAGTGCCGGCCGCACCGCCGCCGGGCAGCCATGTGATGCCGCCGTCGGTGGAGTATTCGAAGGTGCTGGCGGTGAAGTCGACGCCGGCGGTGGCGGTGACGCCGGTTGCGGTCAGATCGAGGACGATGGCGGTCGACGAGGGGTTGGACAGGCTCACGCCGAAGACCACCTGATTGCCTTCGACCGCGCTGCCGTTGCCGATGGTGATCGTCGGAGCCGGATCGTTGTCGATGATGGTGCCGGTGCCGGCCGTCACGGTCGCGACGGTGCCGCTTACGGCCGCGCCCGTCAGGTTGAATGTTTCGTTCGGTTCGTCTGTCGTGTCGTCGACCGTGGTGACCCGTGCCAGGATCGCAGTCGTACCGGCCGGGAACGTCACTTCCGTGCCGTTGACACCGCCGCCGGGCAACCACGTGGTACCGCCGTCCACCGAGTATTCGAAGCTGGTCGGCGTGTAGTCCGCACCCGAACTGGCGGTGCCGCCCGATGCGGTGAGATTCAGCACGATCGGGATTCCGACCGCGTTCGACAGCGCGATCGGGAAGACCACCGGCGAACCTTCCGTGGCCGACGCGCTGGTGATCGTGACGGAAGGAGTCGGCGTCCGCTCCCCGAACGTGTATCCGGTCAGCCGTGCGCCGGCCGCCACGTTAATTGCAGAGATGGTGTCATTGCCGACCGTTCCACCCGCGGTGCCGGCCGTGTCGAGTCCGTCGTTGTAGCCGGCCGGCTGTACTTCCACGATGGAGTATGTGCCGGGCGCGACACCGGGGAAAACAAAGACGCCGTTGATGTCGGTCGTAGCCGTTGCCACCACCACGTTGCCGGCATTCCGTAGTTGCACGGTCACGCCGGCGATGCCAGGTTCGCCGACGCCGCGGAGGCCGTCGTTGTTCAAGTCGTCGTAGACCGAGCCGGTGAAATAAGCATTCGGGGTCAACGGCGTCGTGGCCGTGTTATTGCTGGTGTTCGGATCGAATTCGGCCGCGCTCACGCGGGCCGTGTTCAAAGGCGCGCCGGGCCCGATGACCCGAGCCACGAGCGTCAGCGTCGCGACGCCGCCCGACGCCAGATTGGGCAAAGTCCAAAGGCCGCTGTCGACGTCGTAAGTGCCCGCCGTCGTAGTCGCCGACACGAACGCCAGTCCCGGCGGCACCGGGTCGTAGACCACTGGAGCGGTCGCCACGTTCGGCCCCGCATTGTTCACCGTAACGGTGTACGTGACCAGATCGCCCAGGTTCGGGGTCGCCGTGTTGACCGACTTCACCACGCTCAGGTCGGCCTGTTGGGGCGTCACCACCGATTGCGCCGAGTTGTTGCTCGGGACCGGATCGAATTGATCCGACCCGCCCGTTGCCCGGTTCACGATCGCATTCGGGCTGGTCACCGTGACCAGAATCGTCAGCGAAGCCTGCGCGCCCGAGGCCAGCGTGCCGACGGTCCAGAGTCCGGTTGCCGAGTTGTATGACCCCTGGCTCGCCACCGATGATGCGAACGTTACGCCCGAGGGCAGTAGATCGTTCACGAACACGCCCGTAGCGGAATTGGGGCCGCGATTCGAGACCTGAACGCTGTATGCGATCGTGTCGCCGACGTTCGGGCCGAACGTGCTTACCTGTTTGTCGACGTCGATGTCGGCGATCTGAGGCGTCACGTTGGTCGAAGCCAGGTTGTCGCCCGGATCCGGGTCGTACTGATCGGAGCTGGCCGACGCGCGATTGATGCTGGGGTTCGGGTCGGTGACACGCACCTGTAGCGTCAGGGTCCGCGACGCACCCGACGGGATGCTGCCCACGGTCCAGATGTTGGTCGCGCTGTCGTACGTCCCGGCCGACGGTGTTGACCCGACGTAAGCCATACCAGGCGGCAGCAGATCGGTCACTCGGGCGTTGGTGGCCGTCGCCGGGCCGGAGTTGGTGACGGTCAGCGTGAAAGTAATAGTCTCGTTGGCCACCGGCGTGGCGTTGTTCACCGTCTTGACGAGCGACAGGTCGGCCATCTGCGGGGTCAGCGTCGCCGTCGAGCTGTTATTGCCGGGGTTCGGGTCGTACTGCGCGGCCGCCGTAATCGTGGCGATGTTGTTGGCCGGCGTCGCGCTCGTCACGCGGGCGCGGACCGTCAGATAGGCCGTACCCGCTTCGCTCAGATTCCCAACCGTCCAGACCCCGGTCGTCTGGTTGTAAGTGCCCGACAGGGTCGTCGCGCTGACAAACGTGGTTCCCGCGGGCAACAGGTCGGTCACTTGAATCCCGGTAGCCGGGTCCGGGCCGTAGTTGGTCACCAGGATCGCGTAAGTAACGATTTGACCGACATTCGGCGTGTTGTCGTCGATCGACTTGAAGATGCCGAGATCGGAACGCTGAGGCGTGACCGGCGTCGACGCGGTGTTATCCGTCGGATCCGGGTCCGGTGCAGAACTGGAAGCGATGGTCGCTACGTTGGTCGACGCGTTGGGGCCAGCCACGAGCGCGTTGATTGTGATCGTTGCCACCGCGCCGTTGGCGAGATTACCGATCGTCCACGCGCCAGTTCCACTGTTGTAGGAGCCCGTGCCGGTTGCGCTGACAAACGTCAGGCCGGTGGGCATCGGGTCGTTGACCACGACACCGGTCGTGCCTGCAGGGCCATTGTTCGTCACGGAAAGCGTGAACGAGATCGTGTCGCCGACGTTGGGCCGGGAGTTGTTGACGGACTTCTCGATCCGCAGGCCGGCCGCATTAGCCACGACGGTGGACGAGGCTGCCGCGCTGGCGGAACTGACGACGAGTCCGGCCGTTGCCCCTTTGGTGCTGACCGTGGCTTGATTGAGGATCACGGCATTGTTCGGCGTGGCCGCGCCGACCTGCACGCGAAAGCTGATCGAGGTCGGCACGCCGATCGCCAGCAGGCCGCCGGTCGTTGCGTTCGCGCCGGTCCCGATCCGGAAGATCACCCGATTGTTAACCGCGTCGAACTCGGCCTGATCGGCGCCGGTGCCGTCGGTCTTCACGCCGGCATTCGCGCCGGAGACGATCCGCAGGCTGCCGGGCACGTAGCTCGTGTAGGTCGGGATCGGGTCGGTCAGAACGGAAAGGGTGCCGTTGTCGCCACCGTTGTTCTGAACGGTGACGGTGTATTCCAGGATGTCACCGGGATTGATGGCGCCGCCGTTCAGGTCGACGACAGTCTTGGGGCTTGTCAGCGTCGGCGCGTAGATGTCGATCGCGGTGGTAATGACGCTGGGGTAATAGACTTCGTTGGTCGTGCCAACCGTTACCGTCGCGCTGGTCGCGGCATTGGGAATGACGCCGGGAACGTTGATGATGTCGGCATCGAAGCCCATCTGATTGACGTAGCTGGGTGTCCGGCCCGTGCTGGGAATCCCCAGGTTGCTCACCGTACTATTGAAGAAGTTCGTCGACGGATTCTGCGCGTCAGTCAGTGTCGTGCCGTTGAGTTGGCAGAAGTCGCCGGTGAAACCGAGGTCACCTTCGTAGGTAATGAACCCGACCTTGGCATTGACGGGGCCGGACAGAGGCGTGGTGAATCCGCTGATCGGCGTCGAGATGGACGACGGGTTGGTCGTGTTGACGACGACGAAGCCGTCAAAGATCGTGAGGTTGCGGGGCGGCGCAGCCGGGTCGCGGTAGGCCACTACGAGACCCCACCCGCCCTGCCGGTCGGTCGAACCGACCGTCGCCTGGACGTTGGCCACCGTGTATACGCCGTTGCCGCCGATCTGAACGTAGGGGGTGACGTCGACGAACGCGCTGTAGTCGCCGCCGGTCGCGCCGACGACCGCTCCCGTCAGTGTTACGTAAGAGCCGGTCGAAGGAGTCTGAAAGCGAACCTGGTTGCGGGCAGCATTGCTCGAGTCCGCACCCCAATACAACCCGGCGAATAACACCGTCGCACCGGCCGGCATAGTGAGCGTCGCCCGGCTCGAATTGAACGTCGACGTGTCGCTGTCCACGTCGACGTTTACCATGTTGAAGTCGTTGTTGTTGAGGTTGGCCCCGGTCCCGTTTCGGGCCGCGTCACCGGCCGCCCCCGCCGGCGCGGTCAGCAGTGTATTCCCGATGATGGCAATGTCGCCGGGCTCATTCCGGCTGAAGCGGGCCGTAAACGGCGTGATCACGGTCGACGGAACGTCCCGCCGCTCGAGAAACTCCAGCCGCCAGCCTGACCACCACCGGCGCGTTCGCGGCCGGCGCTTCTGCAACCGGGCGAAAATCGCGGGAAGCCGCTTCAGGCCAAAAGAGGAGAGGCTCATGACGGGAGAGTCCTTTGAGGGGTTGACCGTCGGCCAAGACCTGCCCGGATTCTCGGCGCGAACCGCGCCGCCCGGGGGCCCGTGGCGGATCCGACAGCCGCCCGGCGGCGCGCGAGTGCGCCGATCGGCCGGCCTGCCAACGAACAACCGATGCTACACAACGGCGCCGCACGACCGCCACGCCGCGACGGAGTTTCCGCAATCGGCCGAGGTTACTCAGCCCACAGAAATTCCCCACCGCGCGCGACGCTTACGACCCGCGCCGTTACTACGAGTCCGACATTTCGCAGGGTCATCGCCCCGCGCCGCAAGCATAGCTCACGATCGGCCGGCCGGGGGGATTGCGCCGCGCGTGCCGACTCTGCGGCTCGACACCGGACTCGGGCCCGCCGGCCGATATCCTGACTCCGCAAGGAGATTCACCGTGCCGACCCGCCGACAGTTTCTTCGCGCCGCCGCGGCCGGGTCTTCGGCAGGCCTGCTCGCGTCCATTTCCCGTGCGGCCGGGATCGCGCCGGAACCGGGCAGCAGCGTGTTCGATGCGGAACACGTCGTCATCCTGATGCAGGAAAACCGCTCGTTCGATCACACGTTCGGTTCGCTCCGCGGCGTCCGCGGGTTCAACGACCCGCGGGCCGTCAAGCTGCCCGACGGCAACCCGGTGTGGGTGCAAATCCATCCGGACGGGAAGAAGTACGTCCCGTTCCGCCTCGACATCCGCGAGTCGAAATCGACCTGGATGGGTTCGCTGCCGCACTCGTGGAGCGATCAGGTCGACGCGGCCAACGGCGGCAAACACGACCGCTGGCTCGACGTGAAGCGCTCCGGCGACAGCCGGTATGCCGGCCTGCCGCTCACGCTCGGCTTCCACACCCGCGAAGACATCCCGTTCTACTACGCGCTCGCCGACGCCTTCACGGTCTGCGACCAGAACTTCTGCTCGACGCTCACCGGCACCACGCCCAACCGATTGCACCTGTGGACCGGCACGATCCGCGCCACGCCCGACGCACCCGCGCTGGTCCGCAACAGCGACTGCGATTACGGCCAATGGGTCCGGTGGACCACATTCCCGGAGCGACTCGAAGACCACGGCATCTCGTGGAAGATCTACCAGAACGAGCTGACAGTCCCGTCCGGACTGTCGAAGGAAGCCGACGCCTGGCTCGCCAACTTCGGCGACAACCCCATTGAGTGGTTCACACAGTATCACGTGCGCCATGCGGCCAACCACAGGAAGTACCTGGAGAAGCGAGTCGCTGAACTGCCGGGCGAAATCGCGGCCGTCCAGAAGCAGTTGGACGATCAACCCGCCAACCCGTTGAAAGTAAAAGCGCGACTGGCGGAATTGACCGCAACGCTCGCTCGCCTGCGTGCCGATCGCGACGCGTTTTCGCCGGAGAAGTTCGAGCAGCTTTCACCACGGGAGAAGAGCCTGCACGCCCGTGCGTTCTGCACCAACACCGGCGACCCGCACTACCGCGAACTCGCCGATATCGAGTACACCGAGGGCAAGAACACTCGTCGGGTGAAGGTGCCGCGCGGCGACATCCTGTACCAGTTCCGTGCCGACGTGCAGGCCGGCAGGTTGCCGGCCGTGTCCTGGATCGTCCCGCCCGAGCGGCTCTCTGACCATCCGACCTCGGCGTGGTACGGCCAATGGTGCCTCTCGGAAATCCTGAACATCCTCACCACGAATCCGAAGGTCTGGCAGAAAACGGTCTTCATCCTCACCTACGACGAGAACGACGGCTACTTCGACCACGTACCACCGTTCCAGGCCCCGCACCCGGATCGGCCCGAGACCGGCCGAGCGTCGCCGGGCATCGACACGCGGCCCGAGTGGGTGGAACTCGAAGCCGACCGCAAGCACGCTCCGAAATCGGCCGTGCGCGGCAACGCAATGGGCCTCGGCTTCCGCGTGCCGATGATCATCGCATCGCCGTGGAGCCGGGGAGGCTGCGTCTGCTCGCAGGTGTTCGATCACACGTCGGTCTTACAGTTTCTCGAAACGCTGATGTCTCGCAAGCTGAACAGGAAGATCGAGGAGACCAATATTACCCGCTGGCGACGGACGGTGTGCGGCGACCTCACGTCGGCGTTTCAGCCGGCAGGCGATCCGTCGCCCGGCCTCGACGGCTTTCTTGTACGCGATACGCATGTAGCCGACATTCACCGCGCCCAGTTCAAGCCGGTACCAACAGGCTTTCATGCCCTGAGTGATGCGGAAGTCGAGGCCATCAGTAAGGATCCGCGATCGTCCGTGATGCCCCGGCAGGAGCCGGGCACGCGCCGCTCGTGTCCGCTGCCCTACGAGTTGGCGTGCGACGGCGTCCTGTCGGCGAACGGCGACCGATTCGGCATCCGCCTTGAAGCGGGTAACGCGCGGTTCGGCCCGCGCTCGGCAGGCGCGGCTTTCATCGCATACGCGTCGACCGTGCGCGGGATGGAGGTCCGCCATTACACTGTCGCGGCCGGCGCGAATGTCGAAGACGATTGGCTGATCGCGGATTTCCCGCGCGGGCATTACCTTGTGCGCGTTCATGGACCCAACGGCTTCTTCCGCGAGTTCGCCGGCTCGGCGGACAAGTCGGTGGAGATCCGGTTGCGTGACCGCGTTGTCGACGGAACGGCGACGGGCGGCGTCGAGATGTGTCTGCGAGGTCTCGATCGGCGCAAGCCCGTGGCATTCACCATCCGGGACGAATCGTACGGCCATGCCGAACTACGCGGGCTTGTGACCCGCGGTTCAGAACAAGTGATGGTGGTAGAGACGCCCGCGAGCCAAGGTTGGTACGACGCGTGCGTCCGCCTGAATGATGTGCCGGGGTTCGCCTGGCGCTACGCCGGCCGCGTCGAAACCGGCCGCTGGAGCATCAGCGACCCGAAGATGTGATTCCATTCCCGTAGCCGTATTCGCCAGAATACGGTGAGCGGGTTAAAGCGAGCGCGGGCTCATCGGCATTCTGGCGAATGCCGCTACGAGTCAGGATTACCCGCCGACGTAAATGCCTCCCAGAAACGTCGGATCGTAGGCGGCGATGGGTGTGAATGTCGGGCTGCCCGTCGCGCTGCGGAGAAAGATGTTGGGTGTTGCGCCCGGGCCGCCGGCCATGATCAGGTCGGCCCGACCGTCGCCGGTGAGGTCGGCCGCTCCCACCCGAACGCCCGCCGTCGTGGAACCGCCGAGCGGAGCGAAGAGGCTCAGTAGCGTTGTGCCCGACGCGTTGGTCACCTTGACGTGTGGGCCGCCACCCGCGCCCGCGCCGGTGACGATGTCGGCCTTACCGTCGCCGTCGTAATCACCGGCCGCGACGAACACGCCGCCGCGGAAGGTCGCGTCGTACGGGAAAAAGCTGGCGAGCGGAGCAGCACCCGCTCCTGAGAAGGCGCGGACGTGCGGGCCGCCGCCGGGGCCCGCGCCGGTGACTATGTCCGCTTTGCCGTCGCCGTTGACATCGCCGGCCGCGACGCGGACGCCGCCGACAAAGCCGGGATCGAAGGCGAAGAAGCCGAGCAGTTCGCTGCCATTCGCTCCTGAGAAGACGCGGACGTGCGGTCCGCCCCCGGCATCGGCGCCGGTAATCACGTCGTCCTTGCCGTCGTTGTTGACATCGCCGGCCGCGATCCAGACGCCGCCGCGAAAGCTCGCGCCGTAGGCGTAGAAGTCCATGAGCACACGAAGATCCCGGCCGTCGAAGACGCGGACGTGCGGGCCGCCGCCGGGCCCCGCGCCCAGCACGATGTCGGGCACGTCGTCGCCGTTGATGTCCCCTTGCGCGACGCGGACACCGCCGCGGAAGCTGGCGTCGAAGGCGAAGAAGCTCAACACCTCCTGCTGATCGCGGGCCCGGATCACGCGGACGTGTGGGCCGCCCCCGGCATCCGCCCCCACAACCAGCCGCTGCTGCGAAGGCTCAGTCACCGAATAGGTCGGAGTCGCGGCGAACTGCCCGCCCCCCACACCGAGGCCGGCGAGCGGGGCACCGTACAGCGATGTGATGCTGTCGTCGTCGAGCACGGTAAGGCTCACGGTGCCCGCGCCGCGGAACCATTGGAAGCGCACGTCCCAGACTCGCGGGTCGGCCGTGGGAGTCACGGCATCAATCCACAGGCCGGCGATTGTGCCGGTGCCCGTCAGCGTGAAGTCACTGGCATCGAGGCCGGTCACGCCTTCGGAGAACGTGACCTGGAACCGACCTGTGCCTGTGGCGTTCGGCGACGGGTCGGAGCGTGTGACCGACTGCACACGTGGCACGCTGAAGGAGACCGCCTTGCCCGATTGCACGAGCGGCTGGGCGGATGTATTGAACCCGAGCAACAGCGGCGACGCCCCCTCGGCCGGGCGGACGATGCCGACGGTCGCCGACGCGCCATTGTCGTAACTCGGGTTGTCGGCCAGGATGTCGAGATAACTGCAGATGATGGTGCCGGGCCGGGTGCCGGTGTTCAGTTCGAGAATCGCCTGGAAGGTGACGCCGGTGTCGGTCGCGCCCGGCGCGTTGTGTTTTACCTGATTCCACTCGACGATCAGGCGATCGGGCACGCTGTCGCCGGTGAGGTCTTCAAACAGGCCGAGCACCTGCGGGCTGCCGGTGCCGACGTTCCAATCGTCCCACAGCACCGCCAGCGTGGGGACGGTCGCGGTCGAGAGGTCGTCGTTGACGAAAGCGTAGTTGCCCGCGTTCAGGCCGAAGGTCATCAGGCCGTTGGTGCTGACCCAGACCTTCCCGTTGCCCCCGTAACTGGTCCCGTAGAAGTTGAACGAGTTCGCGCCGAAGTTGATCTGGGATGCCTGGTCGTCGGTGTTGGTGAAAATCGGGAAGGTCCCGGGCCGGCCGACGATGGAACCGGTCGGCACGGTCACGCCGGCGGCGGTGTATCCGAAGGCGTCCGGCCCCACGGTCCCCGGGGCGGAGATGGCGAAGCTAGCGGTGTAGTTGTCGCCGGAATTGGACGTACCGTCGAGGTTCTGATCCAGCGGGTGACCGAGCGGGTCGGCGATGTTCGGCCCGATGACGATGCGGTACATGCCCGGCGCGGCGACGGCCGTGAAAGTAACATCGAAGATCGCGCTGGTGCCGGAGGTGGATGCGGGCACGACGCCGGTGATGGTGCCGGCGAGGTTCGCGCCGCCGGGGCCGGTAAAGCTCACGATGTCAGCAGTCGTAAAAGTCGATGACGTGATCGGCTTGTTGAAGCTGACGCGGGCACGGTTGACCGGCCCGGCGACGCCGGCGGCGGGGGACGAACTCAGGATCTTCGGTGCAGGGATGGTGAAAACAAAGCTGAACGAGTCGGCCGTCTCGCCGCCGGTGCCGTTGTTGTTCTGATCGAGTGCGGAGCCGGTCGCTGTGTTGACGCTCGACAGCAGCGTGAGCGTGTGCGTGCCGACCGTGGATTGGGTCGGAAAGGCGACCCGAATGTTGGTCGAGTCGATGAGGGACACACTGCTGACGGGGACGTTTCCGCCGGGCGCGTGCAGGACGAAGTCGGTGGGCGAAAAGCTGGCGATGTCGACCGCCTGATTGAACGTGAGCGTCGCGGCCGACACGGGCCCGTCGATCACGGCCACGGGCGACGCGGCCAGGACGCGGAAGCCGTAGGTCGGCTGCGAGGAAATGGTGATCGGAATGCGCGTGACGTTGTTCGTCTCGTTCGACTCGAGGACGTGGTTCAGCGGATCGACCGTGACCTGCAGCCAGTAGTCGCCGTTGGGCACGCCGGTGATGTCGATCGATTGACCGTCGAGGACGGACGAGTACACGTCGGTCCAGCCGACGGAGATGCCCTGGACCTGCGCGCCGCAGGTCTTGTAGGCGCGGGCGGCGGGTGAGCCGGGCAGGGCGGGGTCGGTGTGGATGCCGTCGACGAGGCAGAATCCGTCTTTCTCGCCCATGGTGACGACGCCGCCGACGCCGGTGCCGCCGGGCCGGAGCAGCAGTTCGGCGAAGGCCATGTCGTCGAAGTGCATGTCGCCGCAGTCTTCGTCGAACGAGAACGAACCGGCCGGGCGGAGGATGGAAGTCCCGTTGTCGAGATAAATGCGCTGGTTGACGAGCTGGGCCTGCGAGCCGTCGGGGTTGGTGACGTACGTGGGCGTGCCGTTGAGTTCGAACGCGCCGGCCCCGGTGTTGACGATGGCCGTGGCGAAGCGGAGCTCCTGCCGGCCGGTCGGCAGGCTGTTGATGTACCAGCCGGAGAGGTAACTGCTGGCGACGCCGAGGTCGGGCAGCAGTTGGGTGGCCGGGGCGAGCCGGTCTTCCAGCAACCAGTGGCGCAGTCCGGTGAGCCGGGCAATGTGTCGCGGCATGGGGTACCAGTATTCAGGCGATGCGGGATCTCGACTCCCACCATTATACCCGACCCGCAGCGGCGCATGGCAACCCGACGCGGTGTGGCCGGAGTCCGGGGCTCGCGCAGAGCGCAGAACCGGCGCGACCGGACGCGATTCCCTGCTATAAAAACAGCGGTCAACAAGGGGCGAGCGATGGCGAAAGCGAAGCCGAAGAGTGCGTCGAGTGCAGGCAAGCCCGCGAAACCCGCGGTCAAAGACTGGCGCGAAGAGACGCTGGCCCGCATGCGGACGCTGATCCTGGAAGCCGTCCCCGGGATGACCGAAGAGCGGAAATGGAAGAAGCCGTCGAACGGCATGGCCGGCGTCCCGGTCTGGTCGCACAACGGGATCGTCTGCACCGGCGAGACGTATGCGAAGGTCGTGAAGCTCACCTTCGCGCACGGAGCCGACTTGCCGGACCCGAAGCAACTCTTCAATTCCAGCCTGGACGGCAACACCCGACGGGCGATCGACATCCGCGAAGGAGAGACGGTCGACGCGAAAGCGTTCCAGGCGCTCGTGAAGGCCGCGGCAGCACACAATGGCCCGGCAGCGAAGAGCGCCAAGCCCGTGAAGCTTCTTTCGGGCGGCAACCCGCAGATTGCGAAGGCCGACGGCGACGCCCCGGTGCAGGCGTACATCGCCGCGATGCCCGGCTTCAAGGGCGACATCGGTCGTTGGCTCGACGCGTTGATCGTGAAGACGGTGCCCCACGTGCGCAAGGCCGTGAAATGGAATACCCCGTTCTACGGCACCGAAGGCGAGGGGTGGTTCCTGGGTTACCACTGCCTCACGAAGTATGTGAAAGTGACATTCTTCCGCGGCATCTCGTTGCGGCCGATCCCCCCGGGCGGCACGCCGAAAAGCGGGGAATCGCGCTGGCTCGACATCTACGAGGGCGACAAGTTCGACGACAAGCAGATGGCGTCGTGGGTGAAACAGGCGGCCGAGTTGCCCGGCTGGAAGATCTAGGACGGCCCCCGCGGCCGGGGACCGCCGACCATTTGTTCTCTAAACGAATCCGGGCCGGCCTCACGCGGCCGGTCGGGATTGCGGTCGGTGTAAAAGTCTCAATGACAATCAGTTGCGCGCGACTGGCACTGGATGGAGTGACCGGCCAAAATTCGTTTGGGCGATCCGCCCACCCCACTGGGGACGAATGAAACGAACTGGACGAATGGAGGAATTCCGCTGTCCGCTGCCCGCGATCCGCTTTCCGCCAGAAGATAACCTGACGGGTGCGCGCCGACATGCTTCCGCGTCGTCGGGCGGACCCGGACCCGGCCCGGTGGAGTTCGGTCCGGCGGGTTCCGCGGAAGCATGGCACCCGGCCATTCTCAAATGTGCGCACCTGTCAGGACGTTATCACTCTCGCTCCTTACGGCGTGCGAGTGTACCAGTGAATTGTCGTCAACGGGTGCTTTTGCCGTAGCGTAACAGCCTCTTCCTCAGCTAGACTTCCACTATCAAGCGAAACGCTTTTCACTTTTTGTTTCGAGAGAATACTGTCAATCCCCCTTGCGGACACAGCAGTTTCCCGCACATTAACCGTTAACACATTCGGGCACCATTCAAGATCGCACACGGCATCGCCAAGCCGCGGATTGCCACTCAAATCAAGCGTTTTCAACTGCATACACCTGCCCAGCTGTGCTGCTTGCGTGGCAGTCAGTCCCACCCCCGATATGCGTAATGAACGCAGCAAGTGTCTACTTGCTACATTCCTTAGGCCGTTCCCGATCTCATCACCCCGAACAATGGAGAGATTGGTCAAGCACTTGCACTCGGCGATTGATAAGAGCAACCTGTCCCGAGTACCGCTCGTGTCATGAAGACTAATGGAAGATAAGTGTGCAAAGTCATTTACTCTGACAAATGCCTTGTCCACAAAAACAGAATCAGAAATGACAAGCTTGCTAACGATCGGCGCCAGACATTCGAGTTGGCGGCACTTGTCGACATTCAATGAATGACCAATCACGTGCAGAGTAGAAATGGCGCCAAATGTTCGCAAAAGCGGGATTGCGTTCTCTAGTGGGACATGTTTGGCCAAGGTGACTGATACGCGTCCATTGAATGATTCTGACTCCAATTCAAGTTTTGCGCCGAGTCTTTGAAGGGCATGTATGGAATCGCTGATATCGGAAGCCGCGTCGGCTGTACCGTAGCTCACGACTATGGCGACTGAAAGCAGGTATCGCATGTTACTTCCCGCACATAGAGCTAGTAACTGACGCATCCAGTCAGCTCCGCAATAAGGCTCTCAATCCAATCCGTGCGTCTCGTCTGGTGGTACTTGATTGTGCCCCCTACGGAGCAACTCCCGCTTGTCGGTGCGGAACGGGTGGGGTCATCCGCGTTCTCTTGAACTGGAGCAGGCCACGCTCGACACAAGCGCGGCTGACGGCGTCGCGGTCCACGGAGCGTGCGATCGTGACGGGCCAATGTTCCTTGGGAGTGAACTGGCGTTCGTCGCGGACGGTGCATCGGTGGGCGGCGAAGTCATTCCGGAATGTTACCCGGTGGGCGTGTCGGATGGAAGTGCGCGCGAGCTCGGCGGAGCCGCGATGAGCCCGTGATTGACGAGCGACTGACGAGCGGCGGGGTTTATCCCCGCCGCCGACGGATCGACGCCCGTGTCACTGTTTGCGCGATGGCGACGGGGGTTTGGTGCGCGTGGACTGCGGCGGGGATGAACCCCGCCGTTCGTCAATTCACAAACCGGCCGTTCGTCAAACTGCAATCCCTCCGCTCGTCGGGTCCCGATCTTCGCGGTTACTACTCTTTGGCGATGGCGGCGGCGCGTTCTTCGAACATTTTGTTGACAGTTTCGTTGGCCGGGCGGATTTCGAACGGGCCGATCCGGACGCCCGGGTGCTTCGACATCAGTGCGATAGCGTGGTTCAGGTCGCGGGCCTCCAGCAGGAGGATGCCGCCGAGCGTCTCCTTGGTCTCCGCATAGGGGCCGTCGATGATGTCGACCTCGCCGTTCTTCATCCGCAGCGTGACGGCGTTCTTTGCGGATTGCAGCGCCTCGCCGCCGATGAAGTGCCCGGTCCGCCGAAGTTCGTCGTCGTAGGCGAAGCACTCGTCCATCATTCGCATCGATTCTTCCGGCGGCATCTCCGCGAACTTCGACTCGTCGAAGTAGCCCAGGCAGATGTATTTCATGGGAATCTCCAGGAGAGGTCAGAGGTCAGGGGTCAGAAATCAGAGGGCGGATAGCGGATGGCGGCTTCTATCATTGGTCGAATGGGGTGCTTGGGATTCGACAGGGTCGCGGGGGATTTTGCAAAATAGTGGGAGGCGGGGACGGGTTTATGGACTTGAAGGAGCTGGAGGCTGCTGCGGCGCGGGAGATGGCGCGGCACGGGCTGGTCGGCTGGACGTTCGGCCTGGCGGCCACGCGGCATCGGCTAGGTGTCTGCAAGTACCGGACGAAGCGCATCGAGATCTCCGAGTATTACGCCCGGAACAGCCCGCCGTCGACGGTGCTCGACACGCTCCTGCACGAGATCGCGCACGCGATTGCGGGGCCGGCCGCGCGGCACGGACCCGTCTGGAAGACCGTCGCGGTTCGGCTGGGCGCGACGCCGCGGGCCTGCGAGAAGTCGGGCGAGGCCGTCGTGCAACCGGGCGACTGGCAGGCGACGTGTTCGCACTGCACCCAGACATTTCACCGCTACCGGCGACCCAAAAGGCTGACCGGTTACCGATGCCGGTGTGTGGCCCGCTCGCCGCTGGTGTTCGCGTTCGTCGGCGACCCGAAGTTTCGGCCCGTGATGTCGAAGTCGCTGGAAGAGTCGGCACGCTGGGAAGCGAAGTGTTCGGGGTGCGGGACCGTGCATCTTCGGTTGCGACAGCCCAAGGCGGGAGTCTGGCGGTGCCGATGCCCGCAGCGGTGCGAAATCACCTGGCAGGCCCGGTCGCAACAGGTGCCGGGGCGGTGAATGGCTTGACAGATTTATCCGGACCGCTTCCGCGACGATAGTTGTTTGTGTCGGAAGCAGTCGACGAGGTGGTCGTTGACCATGCCGACCGCCTGCATGAAGGCGTAGCAGATCGTGGTGCCGATGAAGTTGAACCCCCGCCGCTTGAGGTCTTTGCTCATGGCATCCGACTCGGGCGTGCGTGCGGGAACGTCCTTCATCGAGGTGCGGGAGTTCTGGATCGGCACGCCGGCGACGAAACCCCAGATGTAGCGGTCGAACGTGCCGAACTCCGCCTGCACGGCAAGGAACGCCCCGGCGTTCTGGATGGCCGAGTCGATCTTGAGCCGATTGCGGACGATCCCCGCGTCGGCGAGCAGGCTCACCTTCTTCCGGTGCGTGTAGCGGGCGACGACGGCCGGGTCGAATTGATCGAACGCGGCCCGGTAGTTGTCCCGCTTCTTCAGGATGGTGGACCAGCTCAACCCCGCCTGCGCGCCTTCGAGAATCAGAAACTCGAACAGGACCCGGTCGTCGTGGACGGGCACGCCCCACTCGGTATCGTGGTACGCGATGTACTGGTCGCCCTTCGCCCAGGGACAGCGGGTCGGTTCGGTCGGCGGCTTCACGCGGGCAGGCTCCGTGGGGTCCGAGTCTTGATGATACGCATCGCGAAAAAAAAGGACCGCTGACCATTCCGGTCAGCGGTCCTGATAAATCGGGCCGGCGGGATTTGAACCCACGACCTCTTGCACCCCAAGCAAGCGCGCTAGCCAGGCTGCGCTACGGCCCGTTTCGTGAACAGAGATCATACGCCCCTGCTCGACGAACGGACAGTCTGCCGGGCCGGCCAGTTCGCGGACGGTAATTACTCGGCGAAGATGTCGACGAGCTGCTTGAGCTTGCGGATGCCGCCGCATTCCGCAGCCAGGGCCCGGACCTTGAGAATGAGCTGGACCGAATCCATCGACCCCATGGCGGTGGCGGCCTTTTCCCGCTTGGCCTTGCGGCGGGCCTTGGAGGCCTTGTTCTTGACGTAGTAGACGAAGCCGGGCGTAACCTTCACGCCGCTTTCCGAGAGTGTCTTCACGACCGCGGTCGCGGTCATCTTCGGGTCCTTTTCCAGGACGCCCCGGACGTGGTCGACCTTCCGCATGCCCTTAACAGGTGCCGATCTTGCCATTTCAGTCTCTTGAATTAATGAGTTACGGCGAATTCCAAGCTCCCTCATCTTATGAATTGCCCGAATTGCGCATCAAAAAAAGTCCGAATTGCGTTCAAGACCGGCGTTTGAGGGGATTGGACGGTAATTCCTCGCGCGGGGTCCATCATGGCGCTGGCAATTTACTCCAAGACCGACTTCCCCTGGGCGGAAACCTACTTCAAATGCCGGCCGGCGGAGCCACTGGGCGGGGGGCTGCCGCCGTTGCCGGTTAACATGGCGTTCGGAGCCGACGACATCAACCTCGAATTGATAATCGGAATGGTCGGCACGAGCTGGAGCGACTGGCGGTCGTCGCTCCTGATCGCCTCGCACGGCACCACCGAGGCGATCATGATGGGCCTGTCGTTCGATCGCCCGCAGTCGCTGCGCTACAACGACCTGAAAGTACTGTGCAAGCTGATCGACACGGACGAAAACGACCAGTTGGTCGCCGACTACTTTCAGATGGAAAAGTTCATTATCACCGGCATCCGGTACGCGCTGACCAACTTCCGCCGGTGCGGCATTCAGACCCTGGCCGTCCGCGCGTGCAAGATCGGAAACAATGACCGCTACCTGCTCAAGCTGGCGGAGCTATTGAACATCCAACAAATCTCCGCGCCGCTGTACCGCGATTTCTTCGGCTACGATTTGAACCCGTTCCTCGCGAAGCCGGGGTCGTTCGAGAAGGGCGCGGCCAAGTTCAAAGCGCTCAAGCCCTGGGGCGCGGCGCCGAATCGCGTATTGATCGGGTTCGAGAAGCTCGAAAAGTCCAAGTTCCGCATTCATACAGCTGCCGAGAGCGAGAAAGGCATCCTCGATTTTTACAAACAGTGGTTTCAATTCCAGAACCCGCCCATCAAATGGTCGGAGAAGGACGGTTTGATTCTGTTCGGAATTCAGAAGAAGCCGGGCGAGGTGTACTTTCCGGCACACCCGCAATACGGACAACTGTTCCGGGTAATAAACAATCCGAGATACCGGCCGACCGAGATCATCATGCCCGACCTGCCGATGGTCCCTTTCAAAGACGACGAGCAAAAGAAGGGAGGCCGACTGCGTCACCGCCTGGCCAACGTGTTCCGACGGAATCACGGCGGAATCTGATCGTGGCCCGGCCCGGGCCCGCCAACTACACCATCTCCCTGTCCATTGTTCTGGAGATGCACATGCGGTTGGCGACGCTGCACACGACGAATGGTCCGCGGGTCCACGGCCGGGCGGGAAGCGGATACGTAGACCTCAACGAGGCCGACCCTTCGCTGCCCGCGACGCTGCGCGGGCTGCTGGCCGCCGGGCCGGCCGCGCTCGACCGGGCTCGCGCCGTGCTCCAAGTGACCACCGTCACCGTGCAGGCCGCGAGTGCCCATTACGCCCCCGTCATCCCCGACGCGGGCAAGATCGTGTGCATCGGCCTCAACTACCGCGACCACGCCATCGAGGGCGGCAAGGCGATCCCCACCGAGCCGGTGCTGTTCGCGAAGTATTCCAACACGTTGATCGCGCACGGCGACACGATCCGGCTGCCGCGGGTCAGTGAGAAGGTCGATTACGAAGCGGAACTGGTCTGCGTCATCGGCAAGCGGGGCCGGGATATCAGCGAAGCCGACGCGATGAGTCACGTCGCCGGCTGGACGTGCGGCCACGACGTGAGCGCGCGCGACTGGCAGTTCCGCGGGGCCGAGCGGCAGTGGACCATTGGCAAGACGTTCGACACGTTCGCACCCACCGGCCCCGAGATGGTCACGATCGATGAACTGCCCGACCCGCACGCGCTGCAAGTGCAGATGCGGCTCAACGGGCAGACGATGCAGAACTCGAACACTCGCGAGTTCATCTTTACGATCCAACAATTGATTGCATTCGTGTCGCAGGTGATCACGCTCGAGCCGGGCGACATCATGTTTACCGGCACCCCGCCCGGGGTCGGCGGCGCGCGGAAGCCGCCGGTCTGGTTGAAGCCCGGCGACGTGTGCGAAGTGGAGATCGAGAAGATCGGCGTGCTGCGCAATCAGGTGGCCGCGGCCGAGTAGCTCTCGCCGAGCCGGTGCCGGCGAAAGAACTCCCAGACGGCCGTGTTGGCGTCGAGCCGGTCGCTCGGCAGGCCGGCGAGCTTGCGCTTCAACTGCCCCCGGCCGCCCGGCCAGTGGTGGCCCAGCCCTTCCACCGTCATCGCCAGAAATTCCACCGGGCCGGCGTAGCGGTCGGTGCGAATGCCGTTGGCCTCGGAGATGAACTCCCGCGGCACCCGGCAGCCGATGAGCCCGGCCCAGCGGTCGAGTTCGTCGAACGCGGGCGGCCGCTGGAGCGTCTCGCCGGTCCAGGGTGATGTGACTGTCCCGCCGAGCGGCGGAGTCATGGGGTCGTCCGCGCCGATGATGTAGAGCGTCGGCACCAGTCGGCTCGGCGTGACCTTGGCCCGGCAGTAGCCGGCCACCGGCGCGATGGCCGCGATGCGAGCCGCAAAGTGCCCGGCCAGCTCGAAACACATGGCCGCGCCGTTCGAGAAGCCGGTCACGTAGACGTGATCGAGGTCGACCGGTGCGTGGTCTTGCAACGTCGCGAACAGCTCTTCGAAGTACGCATGATCGTCGGGTCGATGGCCCGGGATCACGGTGCCCGCGTTCCAGGCCGGCGGGTTGGCGAGGAACCGCGGCGGCGAGTTCGGGTCGGGCGGCAGCGCCTGCGGGTAGACGGCGATGAAGCCGTGCCGGTCGGCAAACGGGCCGAACCGCGACTCCTCGGCCGCCCATGCGGCCGTGCCCCCGGTGCCGTGCAAGAGCAGCACGACCGGGGCCGGGCCGGAGACGTGGGACGGCACGCGGAGCTGATAGCCCCGGCCTGCGGAAAGAGCGATCCAGCGGTCGGCCGACTTGGTCATGCGGAGTTCCGGGCGCGGCTCATGAAGCTGAGCAGCGCTTTGATCTCGAACGGGCGGAGTTCCGGGCACAGCGACAGCAGTCGGGCGGCGACGCCGGCGAGGTGTGGGGCGGCCCAACTCGTGGCCGGCTCCCGGGCGAACGGGCCGCGGTAGCCGCGGGCGTGGGCCTGGAATTCGACCTCCTCCCGTGGCTGGTAGCGCACTTCGAGCGGGTCGGCGAAGATGGCTTTGTCGACGCTGAGCAGCGGCGGTGCGAACGCGGCCGGGTAACTCTTTGTGAACGGATGATCGTTGTGGGCGGCCGCCACGATGACCGCGCCGCGGTGGTACGCCTCCTCGACCGCCCGGCGGAAGTCGTGGCGTCGCGTCGCGGGCTGGAGCCGGCTCTCGGTGACACCCAGCGACAGGTTGATGATCCGACAGTTCCAGACATCGAGACAGTGATAAATGGCCGCGACGACGGCCGAGGCGTCGCCGCCGCCCGACGGCCCGAACACGTCGGCGGAGAACAGCGTGGCCCGGGGCGCGACGGTCAGCACGACATCGGCGACGGTCGTGCCGTGCGGCGTGCTGGCCGTGCCGGAGTACGGCAACAGCCCGGGGCCGAACACAGCCCCTTCGATGGTCGGGGCCTCCGGGTGGGCGGCGGCAATGGAGGCGCGGTCGATCCCCGAGTCGACGATGCCGACGCGCACGCCCGCGCCGTCGGCCCGGGGGTCACGCAGCAGGCGGTCCGGGTGGACCAGCGCCAGCAGTTCGCGGAGGAAATCCGTCATCGCCCTGCCACGTCGTCGAGGAGGCGGGTCAGGGCCCGCACCGATTCGAGGCAGTGCGCAACGGCCGCGGGGCCGTATCGGGCGGCGAGGTCCTGAATCGCCTCGGCCAGTTCCAGCGTGGCGGGGTCCGCGCCGGGGGAGTGGATGGCCAGGCCGGCAGGTGTCTCTGCGCTTTTAAGCGCGCCGGCGACGGCGTCGAACAGGGTTTGGCCCGCGTCACGATCGGCCAGCGCTTGGGCCAGCAACTCCGCGCCGATCCCGGCGGCGGCGGCGGCCCGCCGGCGGTCGTCGGCCGAGAAGCCGGGTGCGGGCTTGTCGAACAACTCGATGGCGGCGAGCGCCTTGCCTGCGGCCAGCGGCGCGACGAGGGCCGAGCGACGGTTCCGCTCGAAGTCGTGCAGATGCAGTCCGGCGACGGCGGCCGGGTCGGTGAGGTCGAGGACAGCCGGGCCACCCAGCCCCGCGGCCGCGCCTGCCAGTGTCGTGCCGAAAGATGTTGGCGAGACGGGCAGCGACTCGCCCGCGCTGTTCCAAGCCCGCATCGCACCGTCGATGCAGATCACGACGACCGCCTCGGCTGCCTGCGTTTCGGACCGGACGAACGCGCACAGGGCGGCCGCCGCCCGGGGCAGCGGCACCGGGTCGGTGAGCGCGGAGGATGTCTGCACCAGCGGGAGCAGTTTCTCGACATCGGCGCGGAATTTCGCGAGCGTTTCGTGCAGCTCGCGGTGCTTCTTCGCCGGGCCGATGTGGGCCAATTGCCGGCGGACCGCGGCCAGCAACTTATCGCGGGTAAACTCCTGGTCCTTATCGAGATAATCGCGGACGCCCTTGCGCAAGGCCATCAGCGGCGTCGCCCGCGCGGCATACCCGGTGCAGAGGATGGCGACGATCTCCGGGCGGAACTCGGCGAGGTCTTCGAGGAGTTGCAGTCCGTCGGTGCCGGTGCCCAGGTTCCAGTCGAGGACCGCGAGGTCGATCGGGCCCGCCTGGGCGTGCTTCAGGGCGGCCTCGGCGTCGCCGGCGGTGAGCACGGTGCAGCCCAAGTCCGACTCGACGAGCCAGTCGCGGATTGTCCGGCGGACCGGCTCCTCGTCGTCGACCACCAGTATCGTTTCAGCCATCGTGCAGTCTCCCCCTGCGTGCATCTTATCGCGGGAGTTCATACCGTGTCTGTCATGGCGGCACGGACGATCGAACAACTGCGGCTGGACCGGGGGCGGTGCGTGGCCCGCTCGGCCGGCGCGACCGATGAACAGGTCGACCTCGCGGAGCAGCGTGCGGTCGCGCTCGGCACGCCTGCGGGGGCCGCGTTGGCGGTTGCGCCGCTCGGCAGCGCGGTCGGCGTGTTTCAGGTGCGCGGGGCGATCATTCGCGTGCTGCTCGTGCCCGGTCCGCTGTATCGTGCGATCGGCGACCCATTCCACATCGACCGCACGTTGCCCTTCGACGGCACGACGGACTCCGACCCACCCGCGCTGGTGTGGGACACCGGGCCGCCGCCGGTCCGGAAGTTGAAAGACGTGCAGGCGATTTTGCAGACCGACGAGTCGGCCATGCTGCTGGGCGCGACGCAGGCGCTGGTAGAAGGAGGGCGCGTGGCGTTCGCCCGGCCCCGGCCCGACCCCGGCACCATCGAGCGGATCTGGACGCTGCTGCCGGACGCCGACCGCGGCGAACGGACGCTGGCCACGTGGCTACCCGGCGACCCGACCGGGTTCGATATCGTTGTCGCGCCGCAGATCGAAGGGCGGGCCTATTCCAGTTACCTCACGGAAGACCGGGCCGGCGATTACCCCGAGGGCCGGTACGAATTGGCGTTGCAGGCGGCGGCCGAGACGGACGATGCCGACGGACTCGATCAGCTCTTCGCCCGGCGGTCGATGAGCCAATCGGTCCGGCTCGCGCTGACGCTGCTGATCCTCGGAATCCTCGGCGGCCTGGCCGTGCGGTTCATCCCCTGGCACAAACTGCGGTGACATGATGGCAGACGAACAGGTGCTCGGCGTGCCATTGGCCAGGCTCGAGGCGCTGGGGCGATTCACGGGGCTGACGACGGACGTGGCCCGGTACTGGCCCGCGCTCCTCGACCCGGAGCACCTTTCATTCCGGCCGCGATCGGAGTGCGAGACCGACCCGAGTTGGCTGCAGCTCATCCCGTATGCGGTGCTGGAGTGCGGCGGCCGGGTGTTCCACTACACCCGCGGTTCGAAAGGTGGCGAGGCCCGGCTGCACGCGCTGCGGTCGGTCGGCATCGGCGGCCACATCAATCCGACGGATACGGGCTCGAAGGATTCGTACAGGGCGGGGCTGGAACGGGAACTGGCCGAGGAGGTCGAGTTGCCCCGGGTCGTGGCCGAGCGCGTGGCCGGGCTGGTCTACGACCCGGCCACTCCCGTCGGGGCGGTTCATCTTGGCGTGATTCATGTGCTGAACCTGGCGGGTGATACGGTGCGGCCGCTCGATCCCGCGCTGGCCCTGCCGGGAATGGCGACCCGGGCCGAATTGCTCGCCGAGGCCGACCGGCTGGAAAGCTGGTCGCGGCTCCTGCTGGAGGCCGGGCTGACTGGGGTCGGATAAAGATTGTGAGAATATTGTGGACGGCCCCGGGAGGGCGCGTTAGCATTCGCCAGACGTAGGGCGGAATCGCACCCGCCCGCATTCCGTGACAGTCGCCAGATTGGGGGGTCCATGAAGAGGTTTCTGGCCGGATTGCTTGCGCTCGTCGCAATGACGGGTTCGGCGTCGGCGCAAATCATCCTGTTCGACTTGCAGGGCAATGCCGGCTTTGGTCTGTTGCCGGGCAACCAGAATCCCGCGGTCGTCGCGTCGGCGACGGGTGGCGAGATCGGAGCGGGCATCTTCTTCAACACGAGCACCAACGTGCTGACGATCAACGTCGGCTGGGGCGTGGGTAACGGCTTCTCGAACCTCTCCGGAAGCGCGGTTGCCGGCCACTTGCATGGGTTGACCGCGTCGGCCGCTCCGGCCTCGTTCTCGGAGAACGCCGGCGTGCGGTACGGGCTCGATTCGCTGCCGGGCTGGAACCCCGCGGCCAGCAATGGCGGCTTTGTCGGGACTGTTAACATTAACCCGGCCGATGTGTCGGCACTGCTCGCCGGGCAGCTTTACATGAACGTCCACACGGCAACTAACGGCGGCGGCGAGATCCGGGGCAACCTGGTGGCCGTGCCCGAACCGTCGTCCATGATGCTGGTCGGTTGCGGCGTGCTCGCCGGGGCCGCCCGCCTGCGACGCCGATTTGCCCGCTAGACCCGAAAGCCACGGATGGCCCCCGGTTCCACCAGGACCTGGGGGCCGTCTCTTGCGCCCGCACGGGCCCTACTATTCCACCCGATCCGGACAGTTTCACATGGCCGGATGGGATTTCGCTCTGTCGGGCCCTCGACGGTCCGGCCTATACTGACAGTTCGGGTTAGGTTCCCGTTACCGGATTCCTCAAGCGTTCAGGCGGAAATGAGCAACGACACGATGGACCTCGAGCAACTGGCTCGCTACCTCCAGCGCGACGCGCGCGAGGTCGGCCGGCTCGCGGACCGCGGTCGGCTCCCCGGCCGGAAGGTGGCCGGGGCCTGGCGGTTCAGCCTGCAGGAAGTCAAGCGCTGGCTCGAGCAGCAACTCGGCGATTTCAGCGACGAGCAACTCCGCCGGCTGGAGCAGCAGCATACGGGTACGGACGAGCACCTGATCGCTTCTCTCCTGCACGAAGCCTGCGTCGCGGTGCCGATGCGGGCGACCACGCGGGCCTCCGCGCTTCGCGAACTGGTCACGCTCGCCGAGCAGAGTTGGCAGGTCTACGACCCGCAAGCCGTGCTCGAAGCCGTGCAGGCCCGCGAAGATCTCGCGACCACCGCGCTCGAATTCGGTGTGGCTGTGCCGCACATGCACCGGCCCATTCCCGGCGCGGTCGGCGAATCGCTGATCGCGTTCGGACGCGCATCGTCGGCATTGCCGTTCGGCTCGGCCGACGGTGGACTGACCGATCTCTTCTTCCTCGTGTTGTGTCAGGACGAAGGGCTGCACCTCAAGGTGCTGGCCCGCCTGGCCCGGCTCTTCCTCCGGCCCGGCTTCCTCGATACGCTGCGCGACGCGCCGACCGGCCATGCGGCCCGGCAGATCATCGTCGCGGCCGAGGAAGATCTTCTCGCCAAGACCCGGCGCTAATCACTTCGACTCGCCCAAAATCGCTACCGCAAGTGTGTCGCGCTGCGCGATCATGTCCGCGCCGACGTCGCCCCACGTCACGAGGCGGACGCCGTCGGGCATGCGCCGGATCGTGACCATGCCCGCGGGGAGTGTGACGCGGAGTTCCTGCCACTCGGCGGGCGGCTCTTCGTCCGGGAACGCGGGCATTCCGTCGATCATCCGCAGGGCCGGGGCCAGCCCGGCCGCGCGGAGCCGGGCCGCGAGCGTCGCCCAGTCCGGTAGTGCGGCGCAGCGGACCTCGATTTCCATTCCCATGACGGTTGCCCCGTGGTGGCGTTTCTGGTTTGATAGCAATCAACCCCACCCCGGCACCCGGGCCCACGTATGCTCGCCCGCCTCAATACTTTCGCGCTGACGGGCATCGACGCGGTCGCCGTCGACGTGGAAGTCGATGTCGCGGGCGGCATCGCCAAGACGATTCTCGTCGGCCTGCCGGAACAAGCCGTCCGCGAGAGCATCCACCGCATCGAGCGGGCCCTCGCCAACCTCGGCTATCAGCGGCCGAGTGGCCGGACGGTCATCAACCTCGCCCCGGCCGATCTTCCGAAGTCCGCGGGTGCGCTCGACCTGCCGATCGCTCTGGGTCTGCTCGTGGCCACCCGTCAAGTCGCGGCCGAGTTGCTCGAGCAGGTCGCCAGCGTCGGCGAGTTGGCTCTCGACGGCAGCGTCCGGCCCGTGAAGGGTGCGCTCGCCATGGCAATGGCCTGCCGCGACCGCGGGCTCAAGCGGTTGCTCGTGCCCGCGGCCGACGCGGCCGAGGCGGCGGTGGTCCGCGAGGTCGAGGTGTTCGGCGTCACGACATTGGGCGACGCCGTCGGTTTGCTCACCGGACAAATCGAAGTCGAGCCGTATCGCGGCGGCCTCGTCGACGAGATGTTCGCACAGCTCAACCGGTATGAGATCGACTTCGCCGACGTGCGCGGGCAGGAGTTCGCCAAGCGCGCGATCGTGGTGGCCGCCGCAGGGAATCACAACTGTCTGATGATCGGGCCGCCCGGCACCGGCAAGACGATGCTGGCCCGCCGGCTGCCGACGGTGCTGCCGCCCCTGACGCCGGACGAGAGTCTGGAGACGACGCGGATCTACAGCGCACTGGGCCGGCTGCCGGCCGGGCAGGCGCTGATGACCACCCGGCCGTTTCGCAGCCCGCACCACACCGTCAGCGATGCCGGGATGGTGGGCGGCGGACACATCCCGACGCCAGGCGAAATCTCGATGGCCCATCACGGTGTCCTGTTCCTCGACGAGTTACCCGAGTTCAACCGCAAGAGCCTGGAGGTATTGCGTCAGCCGCTCGAAGAGGGACGCGTGACGATCTCGCGTGCGCTGGCGTCGTCGACGTTTCCCGCGAACTTCATCCTCGTGGCGGCGATGAACCCGTGCCCGTGCGGCTTCCTCGGCAGCCCGCTGCGGCCCTGCAAATGCACGCCGATCCAGGTGGAGAAGTATCTCGGCAAAGTGAGCGGTCCGCTGCTCGACCGGATCGACCTGCACATCGAAGTACCCGCTGTGCCGTATCAGGAGTTGGCTGCCTCGGCCGACGGCACGACCAGCACGGCGATGCGTGAACAGGTCGCTCGGGCCCGCGCGGCGCAGGCCGCGCGGTTTGGGACTGGCAGCGTGCAGGCCAATGGCCGTATGACGGGTCGGCAACTGCGGAAGTTCGCCACGCCCGACGCGGCCGGGCAGAGCCTGCTCAAGTCGGCCATGGAAGACCTCGGACTCAGTGCCCGTGCCCACGACCGCATCCTGCGCATGGCCAGGACCATCGCCGACCTCGCCGGCAGTGACAAGGTCGCGGGCGATCACGTCAGCGAAGCGATCAACTACCGCACGCTCGACCGTAAACTCTGGGCGAAGTGACATGATCTTCTGTTGCTGGTTTCTCTCCATCGGGTTCGTCGGCCCGGAGATTACCGTCGCGCCGGGGCAATCGATCCCGGCCGCCTTAGCGAAACTCGACGGCAAGCCCGGTACGGTGACGCTTGCACCCGGCCGGCACGAACTGCCCACGCCGCTCCATCTCACGTCCGCCCATTCCGGAATCACACTCCGCGGACCCGGCGCGACGCTGAGCGCGGGGCGACTGGTGCGCTCCTGGAAGGCGAACGCCGACGGCACCTGGAACGCTCCGCTGCCCGACGGAGTCACGAGCGTGCCGCACCTGCGCGTCGGCGAGGCGGTGCGCCAACCCCGGCGGACCCCAACCGCCGGTTGGCACAGGATGGTCGCGGTGCCGGGCCTGGAGCTCAAGCCGTCGAAGTCGACGCGCTGCGACCGCTTCCAGTTCCGCGAGGGGGAGATCGACCCCGCATGGGCCGGGCGCGGCGGCGAGATCGTCGTGCTGCATTACTGGGTGTCGGGTTCGTATCGGCTCAAAGCGGTCGAGGGCTCGGTGTCTGTACTCGACCGGCTGAGCAAGCGGTCGTTTCATGAAGTGACCAGCGGCAAGGCGTACGCCCGCTGGTACGCCCGCAACGTCCCCGGCCCGCTGGCCCCCGGCGAGTTCTTCGCCGACACGGTCGCCCGCACGCTGACTTACCGCCCCGCGACCGGCGAGGACCTGACTCGCGACGAGGTCATCGTGCCCGCGTTGTCGCAGGTGTTGGCGTGCGACGGAGTGAAGGGTGCGACGATCGAGGGGCTGACACTGGCGGACGCGATGGCGGAGCCGCCGGCCGGGAGCCCGTGGGACGAGCAGGGCGCGGCCGCCGTGCCGGGTAACGTCGTGACACGGATGAGCCGGGACGTGCGGTTTGCGCGGTGCAAGTTCCTCGCGCTCGGCGGCTACGGCCTCGAGTGTGCCGACGGCTCGCAGGATATTGAGGTGAGTCGGTGCGAGTTCCGTGACCTCGGCGCGGGCGGCGTGAAGATCTCCGGCGGCACGGCCGACAGCCCGCAGGAGCGTCGCACCGGCAGCGTCTCCGTGTCCGATTGCGACCTGGTCCGACTTGGCCGGCGCTGGCACGCGGGCATCGGCATCCTGCTCATGCATGCCGACCGCTGTACGATCAAGCACAACCACATCCGCGACCTGTACTATTCCGGCATCTCGGTCGGCTGGGTCTGGGGCTACGGCCCGAGCGTCGCGAACAACAACCGCGTCGAGAAGAACCACATCCATACGATCGGGCAGGGCATGCTCTCCGACATGGGCGGTGTGTACACACTGGGCATCTCGCCAGGCACGGTCGTTCGCGGCAACGTGATCCACGACATCGAGAGCTTCGATTACGGTGGCTGGGGATTGTACACCGATGAGGGCTCGACCGGCATCGTGATGGAAGGCAACCTCGTCTACCGCACCAAGAGCGCGGGCTTCCATCAACACTTCGGCAAGGACAACATCATCCGAGGCAACGTGTTCGCCTTCGGCCGGGCGGCGCAACTCATGCGAACGCGGGCAGAGCCGCACCGGAGTTTCACGCTGGAGAAGAACGTCGTGGTGTGGAACAGCGGCAGCCTGTTCGCCTCGAACTGGACCGGCGACGGCTTTGCGTGCGATGGTAACCTGTACTGGCGAATCGGCGGCACGCCCGAGTTCCCCGGCGGCCTCGCGGCCTGGCGGAAGCGGGGCTTCGATTGCCACTCGGAGATCGCCGACCCCGGCTTCCGCGCCCCGGAGCAAGGCGACTTCACGCTGAACGAAGGCGCGAAAGCCCGCGAATACATCGACCCCGCCGACTGGGCCGACGCGGGCGTGCGGAAGTAATCACCCCGTCAGCTCGCTGGTCCACGGGTCGTTGCCGGCGGCGGCGTATTTTTCGAGCCAGGTCTCGACTGATGGAAGCTCCAGCGGTACGTCCGGTGCCGGCAGGCTGGCTGCCAGCGAGGCCGCGTCGATAGTCGTGTCCGCGGACTCGGCCGGCGGCTCAGGGTCCATCGGCTCCCAGCCGGGCGGCGTGCCGTCGACGCGGAACAGGCGGGCCAGCCGGCGGACTTCGCCCGAGGCGATGTCGGGGTTGTAGCTTTCGGCATCGGCGACGAGTCGCCGGCTCGGCGTGTGCAACTGCTCCAGGGCGGCCAGCAACTCGTTCTCCGTCCAGCGAAGTTCGCCGCGCCGCGACGATTCCACGCGGTCGGCACACCGCTCGGCGAGCGTCGCCGCGTCGGCGTCCTTGTCGACGCCGAGGATCAGGAACGGGCCGTAGTCGTTGGCCGTCATGGTGTCGGGGCCTCCTCAGCCAATTGGCGACGCACCCATTCGCCGAGGCGATACAGATAATCGGCGTCGCCCGGCGGTGCGGGGCAGTGGGCGGGCATCGAGGTGAGGTATCGCTGCCAGTGCTCGCGGGCCCGGCCCGAGTCGCCGAGCCGCTGCGATGTCAGCGCCAGGTTTTGTTGCACTCGGGCGTCGTCGCCGGCCATCGGCAGGGCGGCGTGGAAATGTTCGAGCGCCTTCATCAGATCGCCGGACAGGGCGGCGGCCACGCCGAGCAGATTGCTCAGCACCTTTCCCGGAGTCCCTGCCGGGGTCAGGCCGATCGCCAGTTCCGGCGTGCCGCGATTGATGACGGCCAGTACCCAGAGGACATTAGCATCGGCCCGGGCCTGGCGGATCATCACGGAGTTGGGCCGGGCGATGGCCAGCGATTGCAGGAACGCGAGAGCGGTTTCGAGATTGCCCGCCTGTTGCAACCGGCGCAACAGCCGTTGTTCATCCTGCGATGACAGGTGGGCGAGGAGGATCGACGGCTTCGCTCCGGGCGCGAGCACGGCCAGTTGGGCGAGAATCCGCTTGGCATCGACTGTCGGGTGAAGCGAGGCGGCCCGGTCAAGCTCTTCGCCGACCGCGTCGAGTTTGCCCAGCGACATGTGCGTGAAGGCGAGATTGAAGGCCACGGCCGGCGCGTCCGGTGCACGGCTGCGGGCGGCAACAAACGCCGCCTCGGCGCCGAGGATGTCACACTCGGCCAGCGCGAGTAGCCCCTTCTGCAGCCAGACGTGCGCGGTGGGTTCGACGGCGCGGTCGAGCACCCGGCGGGCGGCCGTGAGGTCGCCCTGCTTGCGGTAGCCGCGGGCGAGCCAGGCGATCAGGTTCGGCGGCACATCGCCGCGGGAGGCGAGCGCCTCTTCGAGTTCAAGCAACGCGACGACGGCCGCGGGGCCGTCCGCAGTCACGCCGGACTGGGCCGCGTGCTGCTTGGAAGTGGCCTCGAGTGCGACCAGTTGCGGGTGATCGAAGCCGGCGACGCGGGCCTGCTGAAAGAGTTCCGCCGCGAGGGGCGGCTGATCGGCGTGCAGGGCTGCGACTCCGCCGAGGAACAGAGCGGCGGGGAAGAGTGCGTCGAGCTTCCACTCGGCCCGGCGTTCCGCGCTGAGCTCTTTCCATGCCGACAGCGCACCTGCGAAATCGCCGCCCTGCCAGGCCAATTGCCCCCGCAGGGCGTGGACATGGTCGCGGGTCGGCCCCGCGCTGACGACGGCGTCGTCGAGCACGAGTCGGGCTTCGGGTGCACGATTCTGCCAGGCCAGGAGAATGCTGCGCAGGTACGCAGCCTCGGGCGCGAGAGGCGGGTGCGAGGCCACGACGGCAAACTCGGCTTCGCTGCGTTCCTCGTCGCCGGCCAGGGCGAACGCCAGACAGGCGAGCAGTGCGCGGAACGGGTCGCCGGTCCGGGCCTTGTCGAAGAGCGGCGCGAGGGACGCGAGGCGGTCGTAATCGCCGCGCTGCCAGGCCAGCGCGGCCAGGCCGGTGACTGGCTCGGCGTCGTTCGGCGCGAGCAGCCGGGCCTGATCGAATAGCTCGATGGCGACCTCCGGCTGACGGGCCGCGAGCGCGACCCGGGCCGTGACGAGCAGGATGCGGGCACGTTGCGGGCCGGCCGCTTCCGCGCCGGCATCGGCCAGGCCTTCCAGCGCGGCTTCGACCTGCCCTTCCTGGAACTTGAGTAGCGCCCGGCGGGCGGCGGGTCGGGCGTCGTGCGGGTGTTTCT
>JAIBBI010000199.1 GCA_019694755.1 Gemmataceae bacterium | reverse complement strand
TCCAGCGTCGTTCGCAACGGCCCGGCCGACCTCGCGGGCATTCAGCCCGGCGACACGATCGTCGCCGTCGAGGGCCAGTCGTGTACCGACTTCGACGAGTTGTACATCCAGGTGGGCGGGTGCCTCACCGGGCGCGACGCGGTTGTGAAGATCTCCCGCGGAGGCCGACCACTTACCGTGCGGGTCACGCTGGGCAAATGGCACAACCCCGAGTTCGGCATCGCGTCCAACCGGCCCGACCCGGTCGAGGGGCTGCGCGTCGATTACGTCAGCATTGCGTCGTCGTCATCCGACCGGGCCTGGGCCCGCGGCGTCGTCGTCCGAGAGGTTCAGAAAGACAGCACGGCCGCCCGCCACGACCTGACGGAGATGGTCGACGTCATCTCGGCAGTGAACGGAGAGCCGGTGGCCAACCCGAACGACTTTTACCGCCTGGCCGAGCGCGCCCGGCAAAGCGGCGAGCCGATCCAACTGCTCGTCGTCCGCCCGGGAGAGCCGGGCGGGTCGCGCGCGATCGGTGCCTTCGGCCTGAAGGTCGAGGCCGCCCGCATCGTGACTCTAAAGCCCGGCGTGCCCGATCGGCCCGTGGTCGTCGTGGCCGAGCTATCGCGTAGCCGAGTCTCCGCGCCGACCAAGTTGAGAGAATTCGTCGATGTCATTTCAGCGGTGGACGGAACCACCGTGCAGACTCCCGAGGACTTCTACCGGGTTGCCGAATCGGCCGCCGGTGCCCGTCGGGCGATTCAACTGTCACTTATCAATCCGGAGAGGACGATCAGCCTGCCATGAGTTTTCGATACGCCATCTGCAACGAAATGTTCGGCGACTGGCCCCACGCCCGCGTGTGCGAGTTCGTCGCCCGGACAGGCTACACCGGCCTGGAAATCGCCCCGTACACACTCGCCCCGCGTATCACCGACGTGACGGGCAAGCAGCGCCGGGAGACCCGCAGGGTGGCCGAGGCCGCGGGACTGGAGATCGTCGGGCTGCACTGGCTGCTGGCGAAAACCGAGGGGCTGCACCTGACCAGCCCGGACGCGGCCGTGCGCAAGGCGACCAGCGATTACTTCGTCGACCTGGCGTATGCCACGGCCGACCTCGATGCCGAGGTGATGGTGCTCGGTTCGCCGGCCCAGCGCAACCTGGCCGACGGCATGACGCCGCAACAGGCCGCGGACTTCGCCGTCGAGGTACTCACGCCGCTCCTGCCGGTCCTCGACGACGTCGGCGTCACGCTGTGCCTGGAGCCACTGGGGCCGAACGAGACGAACTTCCTCAATTCGTGTGCCGAGGCGATTGCACTGGCCGATCGGCTGGGCAGCCAGCGGGTCAAGCTGCAACTCGACGTGAAGGGCCTGTGCAGCGAAGGCACGCCGGTGCCCGACCTGATCCGGCAGTTTGCCGCGCGGGCGGGGCACTTCCACGCCAACGACTCGAACCGGCAGGCGCCGGGCTTCGGCGAGACGGAGTTCGCCCCTATCTTTGCCGCGCTCGCCGAGGCCAACTACGGCGGCTGGATCTCCGTCGAAGCGTTTGAGGTCAACCCCGACCCCGAGACGATCGCCCGCGACAGCCTCGAATACATGCAGGCAATGGCCGGCTGACGACTCGAAAGGATGCGACCCATGGCACGGACGACCCGGGGTATCGTGGCGGCGGTTGCGCTCGCCATCTTGGTGAACTCGGCCCGCGCCGGCGACCTCGCCGTCGGGTTCGGCTCGGCCGATGTGACGCCGGACATCAAGGCCCGCGAAGTGTTTCTCGCGGGCTTCGGCCACAACCGCAAGGCGACCGAAATCCACTCCCGGCTCCACGTCCGGGCCGTGGTCCTGCGCGACGGCGACCGCAAGATCGCCATTGCATCGGTCGATGTCGTCGGGTTGTTCCTGCCTTTCGTCGAGCGCGTCCGCGCCCGGCTCACGGGATTTCATTACGTCCTCGTCGGTGCGACGCACAACCACCACGGGCCCGACACGATGGGCCTGTGGGGCACGCACCCGTTCAAGAGCGGCGTCGATCCCGAGTACATGAAGCACCTCGAAGATCAGATCGTCGCGGCCGTGCAGGCGGCCGACGCCGGGGCCAAGCCGACCGAGGCCGCCGTCGGCACGGTGAAGATTCCGGAGTTGTTGCACGATTCACGCGACCCGCAGATCAAGCACGATGAACTCGTCGCCTTGGCATTCCGCAAGCCGGGCGGCGACGGGTTGGCCGGGATCGTCGTGCAGTGGAACTGCCACCCCGAGACGCTCGACAGCAAGAACCCCCGGCTGAGTTCGGATTACGTCGGCTCGACGTGCGACGCCCTGAAGGCGAAATACAACTGCCCGGTGGTGTATCTCACGGGCACGGTCGGCGGGCTGATGACCTCGATGCACGTCGACGTGAAGGATACGAACGGCCAGCGGTTGCCGGAGGGCGGCGTCGCCAAGACCGAGCGGTTCGGCGTGCTGGTGGCGGAGGCGGCCGGGCGGGCGGTGGATGCCGCGGTACCGGCCCGGCTCACGCCATTCGATGTCCGGAAGACCTCGCTGCTGCTGCCGGTGGATAACGCGATGTACCGCCTCGCGAAGCAGGCGGGGGTGTTCGACCGGGCGATGGAGCCGTGGGCCGGCGATGCGTACGCGGCTCCGAAGTCGCTGGAGAAACTGGAAGGCCGGCCGGGCGTGCGCACGGAAGTGGGCCGGGTACGGCTCGGCGAAGTCGAACTGGCCGTAATCCCCGGCGAGATTTATCCGGAGTTAGTTGTCGGCGGCGTGCCCGATCCCGCACCTACCGGCGCAGACTTCCCGGACGCCCCGTTGGAGCCCGCGATCTATGCGTCGATGAAGAGCAAGTATCGCATGATCGTGGGCCTGGGTAACGATGAGTTGGGCTACATCCTGCCGAAGCGGCAATGGGACGAGAAGGCACCGTACACGTTCGGCCGGACCAAGCCGCCGTACGGCGAAGTCAACAGCCTCGGCCCCGACACCGCCCCCATCCTCTGCGAAGCCTTCCGCCGCCTGGGGGAAGAGAAGAAATAGCCGCCGAGATCGCCGAGTGGGTGAGAAGACAATCAGAGTTTGCCATTTTAGTTCTCGGTCTCTCTGTGGTCTCGGCGGCAGGTCGACCCAGCTCGGCAGTGGCGGTGGCCGAGTGAGCTGTGAATCCCAGAAACGCTACATGCCTCCGCGGTCTGCTGCAGCGCCTGGTTCGGCGTCTGGGACGCTCGCCAACTCCTCCAGCAAGCACGCCTGCAACTCGGCTCCCAACTGCAAGAACCCGTCGGCCGACAGGATCAGGTGCTTTGGGCTGGACTGATACGAGTCCGGCACGATCCGCCCGCGCTGGACCGCGAACACTCCGATGATGTCCTCGGGCGGGATGTGCCCCTGCGGGTTGCGGGTCCGCTGGTCGATGATGTACACCCACCCCTCGCCCTGCCGCCGCGCCTCGGCGACCAGCCCCGGCAGTCCAGGGCCGCGGCGGGCGATGACCGCGTGCAGGAAGTCCACGAACACACGGTTGCGGGCGAATACCTCGGGCGTGATAGCGGTGACCTGATCGACAGGCCGGAGCAGCACGCCGACGATCACCTCCGGGGCCAGCCCGCTGGCGAACGCCGCTTGGTGCGGCACGCATGTAACGTAGTCCTTCACGCCGTCGGGCGTGCGGACGCGGCACACGGTGATCGGCAACGCCTCCGCCACCCGAAGCCCTCCGCCGCCGAACGAATTCGCTCTTCAGCGGGGCGGCTTTGCGGCCCGTCTGGAGCAGCACCCGGTTCTACGCCAGCGGCTCACAATGAATTGCGCTTCTGTGCCGCCGCATAGCACATGTCGCAGATGAACGTTATCTTAGCCACTGCTTCAGACTCGTCGTTCCACCCGCCGCAACGCGCTCGCACCTTCTCGCACTCACCGCACCATCCCTGAAGGTCGTCGCCCTGTACCTCTGGTGCAAAGAAACCGAGACCACTACCACGGACCAAGTGTTGGCACAAAAACGCCGCTCTACGCGGGCCGTGGCTGCCACAGTGAGCTACACGCTTTTCTTTCACCGCGACCCCCACGGATTTGTCTTCTTCGCAGAACGATAAGGATAGGCTGCCGGGGCCGCCTGCAAGACCTTCGTGCCGCGCGAAACCAGAATGGCGGCCCCGGTGAGCTTCATCCGCTGGTTCGCCGCTGACTCTCAGCGAACTTCACCACCGGGAAGTTCAAACTTGATCCACCAAGCCACGTCTGCGGCTTCCTCGGGCGACTCAACCTGGCTGAGCACTTCCCGTAGCTCTTTCCAACGTTTCGCCTTCGCAAGAAGCGTTCCCAATTTCTTTCTCCGTTGGGTTGGAGAGCGCAATTTGCGGGCAGCCTCGATGGCCTCGTCCAGGTTTCCAATCTCTGCCATCAGACCCAATGACGCATCAACGGCACCCTGGCGAAAGTCGCTGCGCTTTTCCGCCTTTGCGTCGATCATGGCTTGCTTCATCAGTCTGTTAGCAGCCGCCGGACCGTCGATTATTGCCGCTGCCTGGGCGAGCGACTCGTACACCGATGAAGTCACGAAACCGTATTCTATCACCGGCCACCCTGACATTTCATTGAGTGCACGATACAACCAACGCCTGGCATCATCCTTCTTGCCATGCTCAACAAGGAATGCTAGCGACCTGCTAATCGACATCAAAGGAAAATGGATGTTGGGATCGCTCGTTGTACGGAGATCTTCAAGCTCTTTCAGAATGTCATCCTGCGCTCGCGCGATGGCTTCGAGCTTCATGTCAAGCCGGAGGAGCATATCGGCGTCAAGAACCTTTTGCCGATCAGCGCTATTGAGTTGCTTCACACATTGCCTGACGGCATCGGCGTCTTTCAGTTCCGCATAGGCGTGGACTGCGCGGCGGAGGTAGGACTGCCGGGTCCACCCGTCTTTCCCGACGCCCAGGGCGATCTTCTCCATCTCCGCGAGGGCCTTTCGTGCGCGCTCGCGTTCATTGGTTGCCATCGATTGCTTGTATTGGCGGTGCGCTCGGGAAAAGCCGGCCTCAATGCGCTGTTCCTCGTCGATAGCGTCTGCGGGGTCAAGGAAGCCGTTGTCCGCGCGGAACTGACGCACGGAATTGAGGGAGAATCCCTTGTCACACTTGCGCGTGTTAAACGGTTCGGTCGATTCGGCGATTGTCAAGTAATGTTCCATTCGGCGCAAATCGTCCGCATCGAGACAGATCTTGGCACCAAGTTCAGCCATCCGCACGGTTGCCAGAACTTTCCCTTTCGGCAACCGGCGCAGGAACCGATCCACAATTCTGAGCGATTCTGCAACACAGCCCATTTCCGCTAGATGCTCAATCGGTAGATGTGCCTGGTCTACCGCTGTGTCGTCGTCTGGAATCGCGTCGCACTTTTGGATCATGGCGCGGAGCCATGTCTTGAGGTCGCCGTTCCGCGGCCATTTCGTTTTCCAGGCTGGTCCCGAAGTGCTTGTCGCAACGCGTCTCGGCATGACGATTTCACCGCGTCCTCTGTGGTGTCGTGCTTTTCGGCTAACAGTTGATTATCGCAATCGCCAGATGACACGCCGGCGATGGTCGTTCACCATAGATGACAGTAATGTCGACCGATAGCTGGCCAGCGGCAAGGTCGAAGTTGCTGATATCGCTTCCGTTGCACCGCCTGACCAATCCGTCGCTCGCCCCGCAAGTGTCATCCACGAAGAAAACGGGGTCAGCTTAGATCACGAATCTGGCCTGACCCACGTTCTCTCGACAACCACGACCCGGGATCAGGCCGGCCCGTCACCACGAAGGCCGGGACCATGCGCGTGTACCAGACGCACCATCCATATTACTTTGGCGAGGATCCGCATGCCAGGACGCTGGCCCGTATCCGCCTGAAGGGCGGACAGTTCTCAGCCCGCGGGCAACGCCCCGGGCACACGAAACCCCGATACCATTTCAGTCCAACGGACTGGGAGCCAAGACCCGGAGCGTTGCTCCGGGCTGAGAACTCGCAGTCCTTCGGACTGAACCCGATTACCAACGTGGAAGTCAACGATGAAACCATCCCGACGCATCCAGGTCGAATGCCATCGATTTGCGAGTCAGCCTCTGCGTGCCCGCCTTTGCCAGACCCGGGGGGAGCGGCGGTCGTGAAAAATCCCGATCACTTCGACCCGCCCCGTCCGCAGCCGGTAGAACACGCCGTAGGAAAACCGCCTGACTTGAGCACGCCTTACGCCCGGCCGTACCTCGGGATACGCTTCGGGTAGGTCGCCCACCCGGACCAGCGTATTCCGCACCTCGCTGACCAGTTCCGCGCCCAACCCGTCGGATTGCCGTTCGTGCCAAACTGCCGCGTCCTCCAGGTCCGCC